>CALCGQ010000327.1 GCA_937901015.1 uncultured Bacteroidota bacterium
CTTCGCATTTATAGGCAAAATAAGCGGGTTCCTTAAAACTATCCCACAATCTGTTCTTGGAGGAATTATGCTATTATTATTTGGCATGATTGCTTCAATCGGAATTAAAACACTGATTGATGCAAAAACTAATATGGATAATACACGAAATCAAGTAATTGTTTCTGTTATTCTAACCATAGGTATCGGAGGAGCAGTTATTAAATATGGAAATTTCTCATTAGTTGGAATAGGACTGGCAGCAATGGTTGGTATTATTTTGAATTTGATTTTGCCAAAGACGAAGTAATTACTCTGGTATGTTTGTATGCTTTATTGGCTTAAATATTAGATGTTTAACAATCGGTTAAAAGTTTAGTACTAACCCCAATCCATTATTTGTTATTCCAAATGAAAGGCTTTCTTTTCTTTTAGTTAGTTCCATTGCTTTTTTACTTTTTCTTACATTCACTAAACCCATAATCATAGCAGTTAAACCAACATTTACTGATGCAATGCCTGCTATAATGATAATTGAACCAGATCCTCCATCAGTCTTTGTATTAATAGAATTACCTCCTATTACCGCACCAATTCCAACTATTGTTAACGTAAGTCCTAAAGCAGCCTGTATTTTTGATTTGTGCCGTAAGTGTTTGTAATAATCAAAATCATGATTTTTAAATAATGGTAAACTATTATAGTTCTTTAGGTCGATGAAAATATCATCTCTTACGATTGCAATTGCTTCAATGGTATCAGTTATTTTACCCTTAACGTAATGAACAACATTATTTTTTACCTCTGTTATATTACATCTCTTGATAATTTTCTTGCTTGTTGTGGGGTAAATAACATCTGACTGCGAAAATAGAATTGTTGAACATAGTATGATTGAAAATATTATGGCTATCCTTTTCATAATATTTGAGTTTTAGATTAGGAGCTGTAAAGATAATTTAATTGATATCAATTGTCAAGAGTAGATTTAGAGATGCTAAAGGCAAATACAAGTAATTCATTTTATTTGGAATCACTTATTTTGGCAAGCCCTAACGCTTTGTTGCATAGATGTTTAAGTTACTATTAACCTCTGTGCAATATGGTTTTAGACACCGAAAATGAACTTATTAACCCGTAGTTTGTTATAGCTATTAAAAGATATAGAGTGCATGTGCATTCTATGATATTAACGAAAGCTATGAATCAAGATACATATCTTGATTGAACGTAAATAAATATATTCATAGTTAAATAAAGCATGGAATAAATCGCTAATAATCAAAATCTTTAAGGGTTAACAAAAAGGCATATGAAAAATTATTTAATTATTGGAGGTTCCTCAGGAATAGGAAAATCTTTAACCAATATTCTTGCAAAGGAAGGTACGGTATATTCAACATATAACAACACGGATATTCAAAGCGATAATGCTTCTGTATCATATCATAAACTGGATATTACCAAGGATGAAATAGTTCTAGATAATCTACCAGAGAAGATTCATGGTCTTGCATATTGCCCAGGAAGTATAAACCTAAAGCCATTTAAACGAATAAAACCATCTCAATTTATCGATGATTTTGAATTACAAGTCACAGGAGCAATAAAGATTATTCAAAAGGTGCTCCCTAATCTAATTGCAACTAAGAATTCTTCAATTCTACTATTCTCAACGGTTGCAGTACAACAAGGGTTTAATTATCATTCGATGGTTGCCGTGTCCAAGGGAGCAATTGAAGGTCTAACAAGGTCTCTTGCAGCAGAGTTTGCTCCAATGATAAGAGTAAATGCAATCGCACCATCAATAACCGACACACCTTTAGCTTCAAGATTACTTGGAAGTGATGAAAGAAAAGAATCCAATGCTCAGCGACACCCATTAAAATCCATAGGGAATCCTGATAATATAGGAGAACTAGGAGCATTTTTACTTACCGATAAATCCTCATGGATAACAGGTCAGATAATTCATGCTGATGGAGGTATGTCGAGTATCAAATTATAATAACACACAAACTGAAAACACAATAAAAATGGAAGAAACCAATAACAACCTAAGAAAAGATATCATTTCACATTATATGAATCATGTATTGGAACATGGTAGTAAACCTGCTAATATTCACAAGTTTGCCAAGGAAAATGGAATGAATGAAAATGACTTTTACCAATTTTTTACATCCTTTGAGGTATTGGAAAAAGAGATATTTAATGAGTTTTTTAATCAGACATTACTATTGTTGGATAAAAACGAGGAATATCATTCATATGATTCCCAAAATAAACTTTTGAGCTTCTACTTTACTTTTTTTGAAATAATAACAAGGAATAGGAGCTATGTATTGCAATGTATTGGTCATGATAGTGTGAATACAATGCATACCTTATCTATCTTAAGGAGGAGTTTTAAGACTTTTATAGAGACTCTCCAAATAGAAACAGTAAATCTTCGTAATAATAGACTCGAAAATTATAAGGAAAAAGGATTAACCGAGGCATATTGGGGTCAGTTAATATTCATTTTTAATTACTGGAAAAATGATTCATCGCCAGCTTTTGAAAAAACTGACATACTTATTGAAAAGATGGTAAATACAAGTTTTCAGATACAAGATATCAAGCCTCTTGAAAGCATGCTTGACTTGGGTAAGTTCCTATATAAAGAAATGATTAATAGGTAGAATATGGAAACGATAGACACTATTCCAGTAACGAAAATACAGAGGGCTTCTAAATTTGTATCAACTGGTGCTAAGGTTGGAGTGAACTACCTTAAGTATTATGGCAATAAAATGATAAAGTCTGAGGAGGATGCACGTGCGCAGTTTAATTCTGATAATGCTGAAGACATATACAATAGCCTCAAACAACTTAAAGGCAGTGCATTGAAAGTTGCACAAATGCTGAGTATGGAAAAAACTATTATGCCCCAGGCATATGTGGATAAGTTTTCATTATCTCAATTTTCAGTTCCACCGTTATCAGCTCCGTTAGTAAATCGAACATTCAAAAAGTATTTTGGTAGTACACCTTCTGAGGTTTTTGATGTTTTTCATTCAGAATCCATAAATGCTGCAAGTATAGGTCAGGTTCATTTAGCTGAAAAAGATGGCAATAGGCTTGCCGTAAAAATCCAATACCCAGGAGTATCAAAAAGTATTAGCAGTGATTTAAAGTTAGTTAAACCAGTTGCCCTGAGGTTGTTTAATATAACCGCAAAAGACTCAACTCAATATTTTAAAGAAGTTGAAGAAAAACTAATAGAAGAAACAAATTATTCTCTTGAACTTAAACAAAGTCAGGAGATTGGTAGTGCTTGCCGACATATTCCAAATTTATTATTTCCATATTATTACCCCGAATATTCTTCTGAAAGGATATTAACCATGGATTGGATGGATGGTGTCCACTTGTCAGAATTTACCACTAATAATGATAATGCAAATAAGCTTGGACAGGCTTTGTGGGATTTCTATATGTATCAGATGCATGTCCTAAAAAAGGTTCATGCTGATCCGCATCCGGGTAACTTTTTAGTTTCAAATGATGAGAAATTAATAGTAATTGACTTCGGGTGTATGAAGGAAATTCCTCTAGAATTTTACAAACCTTATTTTAAGCTAACTCAAATAGAAACATTAGCAAGTAAAGACTTATTTGAAAACGAAATGTATAATCTTGAGATTCTTAAGGAAGAGGATTCTGACACAGAAAAGGAATTTTTCTCAAGTATGTTTCATGAATTATTCACTTTGTTTTCAAGGCCATTTCATGAAGAACAATTTGACTTTAGTGATATGGAATTCTTTAATCAGCTTGCTGCCTTAGGATCCAGATATTCAAATGATGCAGAATTAAAAAAAATGAATGCAAACCGAGGTTCAAAACATTTTATTTATGTCAATAGAACTTTCTTTGGACTTTATAATCTTCTAAATATGCTTAAAGCTACCAATATTAATATTAATAGTTATATTGAATATCAAAGGAATTAAACCATATATCCATAGGCCCACTATGATAAATAGCTTCTAATACACATGTAATCAAGACTATATACATATGTGTTAAATAATCAAAAAATAACTTGCGTATATGATAGTAATACTATTATATTTGCAAGCTAAATATTTAGTGGAGATGGATAATTTAAAAATACGTATTGAAGTTGATCAAGAGTTATACTCTAAGAATCCTGCTTTATCTGATTTAGGTAAGAAAATATTATCCAGTAGTATAGAATTGATAGTTGAATTAGGTTTTGAAAAATTTACTTTTAAAAAACTTGGTGAGGTAATAAACTCTCCGGAGAGTTCCATTTATCGATATTTTAAAAATAAACATATATTATTAATTTATTTAACAAGTTGGTATTGGTCATGGATAGAATATAATTTGGTGTTTGCCACAATTAATATTAAATCATCCAAAGAAAGATTGCTAAAGTCCATAGATATACTAACAAAGCCTATGTCGGAGTGTCAACAAATTTCGTCCATGAATGTTTCCTTACTAAGTAATATTATTATTTCTGAATCCCTAAAATCCTATCACACCAATAAGGTTGACGAAGAAAATAAGAAAGGGTATTTCAGAGCCTACAAATTAGTAGTTCAGCGAATAAGTGACATTATTCTGGAACTAAAACCGGATTTTCAATATCCGCATATGTTAGTATCAACTATTATTGAAGGTGTGCATCATCAAAAATATTTTGCTGAACATTTACCCTCTCTTACTGATATAAATAAAGAAAATAACACAATCGAGAATTTCTATAAAGAAATGGCTCTAAATTTTATTAAATAATCATGAATAAACTATTTGATTTTAAACACGTTAGAGGTGATATATTTGGTGGCATAACAGCTGGTATTGTAGCTTTGCCCTTAGCATTGGCTTTTGGAGTTAGCTCCGGGATGGGACCAAGTGCTGGTTTGTATGGAGCTATTTTTGTTAGCTTTTTTGCTGCTCTTTTTGGCGGTACAAATACGCAAATATCGGGTCCAACTGCACCTATGACCGCAGTTAGTATGGTAGTTATTGCTGGTATGGTTGCTTCCTTCGATGGAGATCTTAACAAGGCACTTCCTGCAATACTAACCGTATTCTTATTGGCAGGTTTAATGCAGATCGTACTTGGTATGGTCGGAATGGGAAAGTATATAAAGTATATTCCCTATCCTGTTGTATCAGGTTTTATGACCGCAATTGGAGTTATAATTCTTCTTACTCAAGTATTACCTTCTGTGGGTTATTATCCCAAGGAGGACGTAGAGTATGTGAGTCAGTTTAAGCCTTTTGCCGAAGAGATTATATTGGATAATATATTAAAAGAACAGGCAGGAGAGGGAGTTCTGGTGCTGGAGGATTTTAAAGAAACCATCAATAAAGCCCAGCATATAACCCAGGAGCAAATTGATCAAGAATCCCAGACTCTTGCAAGTAAGGCTGCTTCAGGAATATTAGGTTCAATAAAAGTATTTCCCAGAGCATTTATGAATATCAACTGGCTAGAATTATTGCTGGCTTTAGGAACAATATTCATTATCTATGGTTTTAAGAGAATTACCAAGAAAGTGCCAAGTACCTTGGTAGCGCTTGTTGTAATGTCAGGAATCGCAGTTGGGTTCGACTTGGATTATCGATATATTGAAGAAATTCCAAATGGATTACCTATCCCTAACTTTGGAATTTTTACGGAGTTTAGTTTATTAAGTATTACCCCCTATATATTCACCGCCCTTACCTTGGCAATTTTGGGAGCGATTGATTCATTGTTGACTTCAGTAGTTGCTGATAATATGACGAAAACTAAGCATAAACCAAATAAAGAATTAATAGGTCAGGGAATAGGTAATAGTATTGGTGCAATTTTCGGTGGTATTCCGGGAGCTGGTGCAACTATTAGAACAGTTGTGAATATAAATGGCGGTGGTAAAACCCGTTTGTCAGGAATGTTTTCAGGTATATTGCTTCTTATTATCTTAGTATCACTTGGACCTGTGGCTTCACAAATTCCGGCAGCAGTGCTGGCAGGCATACTAATAACTGTTGGTATAGGTGTTATGGACTATAAAGGACTTAAGGCAATTCCATATATGCCTAAGCCTGAGGTAATAATAATGATAGTTGTACTTATTTTATCATCACTATGGAACTTAGTATATGCTGTTGGTATTGGATTGGTAATAGCTGCATTAATGTTTGTTAAAAAAATCGGTGATTTAACTGCCGAGCGATCTGATGTAAAATCCTTAAAGAAAGAAAAGTATTGGGATGATGAACTTGATTTTCCTGAAGGTTTAAAGGATGAAGTTTTTATTAAGCATATTAAGGGGCCATTATTTTTCGGTTCTACAAGTGATTTTCAGGCTCTTATGAAGCAAATACCTGATTGCGCATCCACCGTAGTTATCAGGATGGACCGAATGCAATACATAGATCAAACTGGACTATATGTATTGGAGGATGCTTTGATTGAACTATCAAAACAAGACAAAACAGTACTGTTAGTAGATGTGCTAAAACAGCCCAGATACTTGTTGGAACGCATTGATATTGTACCTGACTTAATACCAAATGATAGAATATTCGATAATTTTAAGGATTGTACAACTTGGATCAAGCAGAATGTAATACTAGATAGTTCTGGTAGTAGATGTGATTGTGCAGTTAAGAAATGTACTTAAGAAACCCACTTAATTGTTCGAATCCATTGATATTATGCTAGATATAATATCAATGGATTCATATATTAAAAGAATATTTTCATTATTGATAACAGGGAAATATGATTCTATTCGAACATACCATAATTAAGCCTCAATTATTGAATAGGTTCATTTACACCCTCTAGCAAGCATCAATAAAATTCTTGGCAATTTTTAATTAAGAATAATTCTAAATAAAGAATTTTAAAATAAATTATGGTTTATTCTACAACCATTATATAATATCAAAATGATGAAAGTATTCTTATTACAATTCTTTCTTACTATCCTATCTGTGGCAAGTATTGCTCAGAGTATAGATCTTCAAGAAGACACAACTGTAAACAACCTATATGACTCAAGACAAGGTTCTTGTTCCATGTCAGATATTGACAACGACGGCGACCTTGATCTGTTAATTACAGGTGCTGATGCTGGATTGGCCAACCGCAAAACCACATTGTACAGCAACAACGGCTTGGGTAATTTCACGGAAATAACCGAAACAGGGCTCTCTAATTGGTCCGAACTAGGTCACACATCATTTGCCGATGTTGATGGTGATGGCGATCAGGATCTATTCTATACTGGAAGAGATGGAAGTCCAAATTATTACGCCAATCTATATTTGAATGATGGGAACGGTAATTTCACACTAGACCCTAATGCTCCTTTTGAACCATCCATAGAGGGAGATTTTGAATTTGAGGATGTAGATAACGATGGAGATTTGGATTTATTTATGACTGGGTATAACAGTCAAGGTTCAGTATTCTCAAAACTATACAAAAACAGTGGCACAGGTAGTTTTAGTGAAGTAATTTCATCTCCCTTTGAATCGGCCGGAAGTAGTTCAGTTGCTTTTTTCGATATGGATGGAGATAATGATAAGGATTTGATTGTATCAGGCTCAAATAACAATAATGAAATAAAGACTAATTTATATGAAAATGATGGTTTTGGGAACTTCAGTTTAGTAAGTAATACTCCGTTTGAGAATGTTAGCCGTTCTGATATTGCGATAGCTGATTCTGATAATGATGGTGATTTAGATATACTTATAAATGGTAGCAATGAATCTTTCCAAAATATCTGCAATCTATATCTAAATGACGGCAC
>CALCGQ010000328.1 GCA_937901015.1 uncultured Bacteroidota bacterium
AATACTCTAATAAATTTTGACCCGAAAAGTTCAGATTTGTTTGACGACATACAGGCTAGCTAATACATCTATTCCTTGTTTTTTCAGTTCATGCCAAATACCTTCTGCAAAAACGGCATTAAATGCTTTTGAAGCAGCATAGGTTGCAATTTTTGGACTACCCTGATTACCAGCAAGGGATGACATCAAAACAATTCCTCCTTTTCCTCTATCAAGCATCTTTTTCGAGACTAACTTAGAAAGCATGAGTGGTGTTTTTATATTTACATCAACAATTTTACTTAGATCTTCTTCTTCTATATCTTTAAAATATGAAATAGGAGAATAGGCCGCATTATAAATCAATAAGCCAATATCTTCATCAAGTTTTGAAACAAATTGTCTAGCTAATTGAAAATCTGATAAATCAATTGAAATAAGCTTAATTTCAATTTGATAATCATCTGTTAAAGTTATTTTCAGTTCTTCCAGTTTATCCAAACGCCGGGCAATTAAAACCAAATTTACCCCTCTTTTTGCCAAAGATTCAGCAAAAGCTGCTCCTAAGCCTTCAGATGCTCCTGCTATAATAGCCCATGGCCCATACTTTAATTTGAAATCATTCATTGGAGAAAATAATCTAATCAAATTTAGAATATTTTTTCTGATATGGATTTTATTTAATTATGATTTTTCTAGTTTAAGGTTTAATTCAAAAAGCATATTAACTAAACGAATACTATATTTTACACCAGGTTTGGTTCGACAAATAACTGTCAATATTAAGAGATACTCTTTACATTTATAAATTTAAAATCAATCAAAAAAATCAATGAGGTGATGTTAAATCACAAGTCCCTAACCACTGGCCTTGGGCCAAACACATGCCAGAAGACAGTTAAATTTATACTCATTCCATCGACCATCAATATTAGCAGATTGCATCTTAAAGAGCAAGTGGAAGTGTTACTTCATACATGGTTTTTCCACATGCTTTGATAATAAAATTGATACTCCTTAAATCTGCAATATCTTCTTCAGAAAGTCCTTCAATTAGGTCATCAAGTTTGATTTGTTCTTCTAAAAATGATTTATCGTAAACATGGTTGCCATCTTCATAAATTAGATCGTAGAACCAATCTAGCTGCATATCGGCTGTGAGTTTCCCTCCGTTTATGTTTACTAATTCATAATATGCCTCTGTATCGTTAAAAAAATCAAAAAAGCCTTCCACACCATTAATCCATGGAGTATGTGTTTGAAACCTTATATTGAATGATCTCATTGTAACAGGATCATTATCAGTATATTCAACATCGTTTAATAATGGAAACTGATAAATAAAATGATTGAACTGATCAGTATCAGATGCATCACAAAGGTCTCCAGGGTTATAGTGTAGGTCTTTGCTATAACCCACAGATCCCATAGGATTATCATCATCAACACAGATATATCGTACCTTGATATCATAATCTATTCCAGCTCTGTTTACTGTAAATGGGATTTCCCACATGGAAACATCCTCTCCTTCATCGTTAGAATGTGTACCAGTATTAAGTCCTGAAACATCGAAAGAAGCCGTGTGACCATTTTTAAATCCAAAAATTGGCTGTAAGGATGACACTTCAATGCGATAAACATTTTCTAACTCCTGCGCCCAAATATAACCACCAAGTTCCAGATTGACTGATGATTTCTCCTGCATAACTATATATGGTGTTACTTCACCACATTTTCCAATTTGAGGTTCCGGATTCGGGTCTTCATTTTTGCCTAGATCACAGGAAACCATGTAAACTGCACTTAATAAAATTAAGAAATAGATAAGTACTTTGTTCATATTTAATAATAAATTGTTAGATGTAATTATTGAAATGCAAAACTAAGAATAATTCTAAATAAGAGAAATTCGTGTGGTTCTGATGGTGTAGTTTGTAACACATATAGTGGGTAAAACTCGAGCATAAGTCCCCGCGCACTGACTTTGCGGTAGAAGAGTAAATAAAGTAAATTGATTAGATTTGTTCTTCAACTATCTAGTGACAAGGTTTTTTTAAGTGAAACTAGTGGTTAGTATAATGACCAACATTTGCTTCTGAAAACCACTTGATACTCATTGTTAAATTATACTAAATGAATAAAAACCTCTCTCTTAATTATTAAGCTATTTAAGTTCACTTTGTGCTGACACTATACACATTTTCTGACAAACCCGATTTAACAGCTTGTTCTACTTTTGTAAATGCACTTTCAGGTAGCATATTACGGTTGGGGAATGTAAGTATATAAACAGGGTCTGTTTCATAGTTTTCCCAATCAATCAAATAATCAACAACATAATTATTGGTCTTGAATGGTAGTACTCTTGCAACAATATCTATTTCTTCTCATACTTGATATGGAAGATCTTTTATATATTCTATTTGTTTATAGTTTGTTGCATTGTATGCAATGTAGTTCATATCAATAGCTATTTATGTAGTGATAATAAAAATGATTCTAAATAAGAAATTAGACCAAAACTTAACGATTATTTATCATTTAGAGGTAAATAATAATATTGGTTTGATTTGTAAAGATGTTCTCTATTCACGTCCGAGTTTGTATGGCAGATGATTTTCTTTTAGAATTTTTTGACCTGAATTTTAGTAATTAGTTGGAATACTGTAATTGAATCAGGTTTTTATATTTGCCATCCTCTATATCCATAAGCGCTTCGTGTGTTCCCTGTTCTACAATCTCACCTTGTTCCATTACTACAATTTCATCAGCTTTTCTAATGGTAGAAAGCCGATGTGCAATAACAATAGATGTTCTTCCATTCATTAGTTTTTCAAGGGCTTCCTGAACGAGCTTCTCCGATTCGGAATCAAGTGACGATGTTGCTTCATCCAAAATTAAGATCTTTGGATCTTTCAAAATAGCACGTGCAATGGCTATTCTCTGTCGCTGACCCACAGAAAGCTGTGTCCCTCTCTCCCCTACAATGGTATCAAATTTTTCCGAAAAACGATTGATAAATTCCAAAGCATTTGCATTTTGTGCGGCTTCATATATTTCCTTTTCACTTGCATCTGGCTTTCCATAAGCAATGTTCTCGCTTATAGTACCCCCAAAAAGAAAAATATCCTGAGGCACTAATGATATCTGACTTCTCAATGCTGACAAGGGAAAGTCGTGACTATCAATCTGGTTAAAAAACAAGGTGTTTTTTGGTGGTAAATGCAACATTAATAACAGTGAGGCAATGGTACTTTTACCGGCACCACTATGTCCTACCAGAGCGATCATCTTATTGCTTTTAATGTCAAGATTGATATTATTAAGAACTTTTTGTTCCATTCTTGATGGATAAACAAAGTTCAATTTCCTAAAACTAATCTCTCCGTTCATTCTAAAATTAGGGTCCAACTCTGTGAAATTCTGAATATCTTCCGGTTCCTCATCAAATATCTTGAAAAGATCTTCTGTAGCTCCAATAAATTTCTGAAAATTAGCATAAACCGTTGCCAGTCCGCTTATGGTACCTCCCACAAATACAGAATAAATAACAAAAGAGAATAGATCTCCTGCTATCATTTCACCAGCTTGCATTAGTCGTGACCCTTGCCATACCACGGCTGAAATTGCACCGAAAAGTCCTAGAATAATAAAAGATGAAAAAGCACCTCTATACTTCCCACTGGTCATACCTAAATCTGCTATCTCGATGGTTTTCTTTTTGTAACGTGCGATTTCTGAATACTCGTTGGTAAATACTTTAACACTTTGAATACCTTGTAGAGTCTCTTCTACTATTGTATTGGAATCGGCGAGTTTTGACTGTACATCCTTTGAAAATTTTCGAATAAACTTACCAAAGAATCTGGCAAATATCATTGTTGGTGGCAATATAATCAACATAAAACCAGTAAGTTTTATTGATATAACGGCCAAAAGAGTGACTCCACCAATTATTACGATAATCTGCCTTATCAACTCAGCCAGAGTTGTAGTCATAGTTTCATGCAACAACACCACATCAGCCGAAATTCTGCTATTAAGTTCACCCACTCTTCTTTTTTCAAAAAATTGTATGGGTAGTTTTATGAGATGACGGTAACTATCCAAACGAAGAGAGGCTAGTGATCTTTCTGTTACGTTTACAAATAAGACAATACGAAAATAAGAGAATACTGCCTGAAGAATTAACATTATTACTATCAATAAAGCCGTTTGATTTAAAGTTTGGCCAAGTGTTGTGCTATTGCCAGCATTCACAAGATCGCCAAGAAGTTTGGGGAAAGCAAGGCTTGCAAGACTGGAGCCAAATAAGAAAAAAACACCTAAAAAGTATTGTCCCCTATGTGGCTTTATATATTTATAAAGCCTTAGAACACTTGCGATACCACTTTTATTTATTTTCCCTTTAGGGACATTTGATGTGTCAGTTTTAGACATATGATAATATCACTATTTTAAAAAGTCAATAATAGTCAAATAAGTCGAACAAATATTTCATCTTATTTTTCTAATTAACTACAAGGGACAAATTTGAATTTTCATCAATAGCAAATTGATTTATAAGTAATTAGGATGCCGTTTACAAATACAACTTAATATAATATTTTTTTGTGTTGAATTGATATTTTTGTGTAGTTGGAAACTGCACCAAGAGGAATACACTTTGGCTTTCACTTTGGTAACAATATGAAAGAAACTATGTAGGACTATAAACTAGCACTATTCATATTCAACCAGAAAATCCCACATTAAGATATTCTCCGGAGGACATATAAAATCCATATCATCAATACCACAATCCCATTCAAGATTGTTATTTTTATCAATCAATAAGGTTGTACAAGGGGTAGTTGCTCCTGCGCCAAGTCGCCAGGTTATGATAGCCTTTTTATCTGAATCAATGTTGAAACCACCAAGTTTTTCCCCAGGTCTATCTAATACAAATAAATTATTATCCCCCAATATATGATTACCATCAGGACCGAAATAATTTGTTTTAGCCCAAGATGTGTCATTTACATCACACGGTGAACTATAGCTTCCCATCGTTTCAAGCAGTTCGTAAGCAATGGATGGATCAGATACCAATTTTGCATATCTGTAAAATACATTTCGAAATGTAATTTTAACACTCTTATAACTCCCAATGGGTATTTCCTGAACTTCAAAAGTATAGTCCTCAAATAGTTTATCCTCAGTATTTGTAAAACTCGTTAACCTAACCCAATCCATATTATTTGGTTCTCCATCTTTTACCTCACCTTGAGATACCCATACATCGCCAACACAAAACAAAAAACTAGTTGTTTCTGTAGTAGTAGTTGGACCAGTTAATGGTGGGTTAGGAGAAAATAATTCCAAAGCTGATATACTTTTATTAACTGTTGCAAGAGGGTTAAAAGTTTTAAACTCTATTGTTCCTGTGGTTTTTACATTATCGTTACTTCCATCTTCCTTATTACATCCCATTGACAATATTACCATAGCCGTAATAGTTAATAAAAGTGGGAACAAAACTAATTTTATAGATTTCATAGCATGTGGGTTTAGTGAATGTATCAAAATTAATAAATTTTTTAATAGATTGATCTAGTATAGATTAGTAAGTACTCGTATCATGGTTAGATCCGCCAACTATCACATATAAGACAACCATAGAAAACTTTCCATAATCCATTAAAAAATACTATCCCCTTACTTCATTTGTGGAAATGCAAACTTGATTAAACTAATTAAAACTAACCAATCTTAATGGTAGAGTTAGCATGAATTTCGTAGATTTACGATCCATTCAAATATATAGATGCCCATGTCCAAGTTTAAGAAGTCAAGAATAATTTTTATTTTATTTAACCCTCTATTGCTGGCTTTTTATTTTTGGATGGGAATACTATATACTACTCCTAACTATTTCCACAAATACATAGGTGAAATTATTGACTATCAGCCTCTAAATGACAATTACAATGTGTATTATCATGATATGGATGGTGATAGTATAACCGAGAGAATATGCACACTAATTAATAGAGGCTCAAAAATCCCAGTAATAACATATTATGATATTGATGCAAATATTATTAACCAATGGAATCTAGTAGGTAAGTGGTTGCTAGGTCAGAATATCTACTTCGGTGATTTCAACAATAATAGTTATGCTGAAGTATATGCTATTACACAGGAAGGTGATTCGTTGTTTCTAAATGGAAAGGAACTATTGCTTGAAAACGGAATAAATTTTGAGAACAGATTTATCTGTAAAACAAAATTGTTTAATGATCATCAGGTTGACGCTTTTATTGCAGGGGCAACCAATATGGATATAAATGGTGATGGTGCTGATGAATTTGTTTTCACAATATTTAGTGGTTTTTCTCATCAACCAAGAAATACATTTGCATATGATTTTGTAGCTGATTCAATAATTGTATCTCCAATGAGCGCATCGGGATTTAGCTCGAAAATAAATTACATGGATGTAAATGGAGATGGGGTTAATGAAATTACGGGTTTTGTTCCAGCTGTAGAAAATATCCACTATAGCATGCCATATACTGATAGTTGCTCATGGCTTATGGTACTTAACCCTTCTAACGGCATGGATTTTCTTTTCCCTCCAATAAGATATGATGGTGCCTTTGGAGCTATTGATCCTGTATTTTATTCCATAGAGGGGAGAAAGTATATGGTTACCAAATTCTATTGTAAATCAGTGGGCAATGAAACCAATGGCTTCCTGTTGCAATTATTTGATGATAAAGGGCAATTGATTAATGAAAAGTTCATAAAATATAATGAGTTTACAAATCTCACAATTATAAATCCAAATAATGGAAACCTTAAAAATATCTTTTATATGGATGATGAGGGAAATATCTACACATCAGATACTTCATTGTCAATTGAACCATATAGTAAACCAAACGTTAATGGCCTAAGAGTTAATAATGGAAAAAGTATATTAATTGATGTAGATAATGATGGTGAAGAAGAAATAATATTTATGGCCTCCTTGTCCAATAGTGATAAGCTAATAATTTATCGTTCGTCTTTAAAAGAATCAACAATAATTGACCTACCCCAATCAAGACAGGCATATGATTGGCATATTACATTAAAACAAAGAGGAGCTAATTTACCGCCAATAATAGTACTGCAAGCAGAAAATAATATCTACCAGATATCATATGGCAAATCGCCTTATTATCTGTTGAAGTATCCCGTATATTTCATTGCTTACCTATTGCTTTTATTGATTTTTTGGGGGTTACAAAAACTTCAATATATCATTGCTCGATATAGATTTGAAACGGAAAACAAGTTAATGAGACAACAAATGGCACTTTCAAAACGCCAGCTTGAACCTCATTTTATGTTAAATACCTTGAATAATATTGGTTATATGTTTTCAAAAGAGAACAAAGAAGATGCTCAATATTATTTCGGGAGATTTGCTTCACTTATTCATAGGGGCCTTACATATGCTGACCAGGTTGAAACCAGTTTATTTGAAGAACTAGAGTTTGTACGGGATTATCTAATCCTTGAAAAAAACCGATTTAATGGTGATTTGGATTTTACAATTGAAGCCGAACCTGATATCGATTTGTCAGAAACCATAATACCCCATTCACTAATATTTACTTTCGTTGAAAACGCAATTAAACACGGATTGAGGCATAAAATTAGTGACAGAAAAATAAACATTCATATAAGCAGAATATCAAATGTGATCAAGATTGTAATTACAGACAATGGAATAGGACGAAGCCAATCCAAAGTTCTTAGGACTACCGGAACTGGTAAAGGCTTGGGGATTATTGCAAATATTGTTG
>CALCGQ010000329.1 GCA_937901015.1 uncultured Bacteroidota bacterium
TTTTTATTACTTATATTTCCTCATATGTCTTATATGGTTTACTACTTTGAACCATATAAGGAATTTAAGTTCATATAAGCTTTTTTTTATTTCTTATATTTCCTCATATGTCTTATATGGTGTTCTAATTTGAACCATTTAAGTAATATAAGGTCATATGAGGAAAACCATGGACCAAAAACAAAAAAACCCCGACAAACTGAATTATCGGGATTAAATACAGGCCTAAGCCCTGGATGTATGTTGAGAGATGTTACTATCTACTCGAATAATTTGAAGTCAATTTTTAATACCACGTCTTGACCAGCATATTTGGTCAAGTCTTTGCTTTTGGATTCTTCAATTGCTTTTACAACGTGATCTTTCAAACATCCAAACTTTGCATTGGCTCCATTTACTTCAAAACTTCCATCTTCTTGAATGGAAAGGTCTACCAATACAGTACATTCTAAATTAGTTTCTGCGGCAAATGCAGGATAATCTATTTCTTCCTGTAGAAATTCAGCTACTGCTTTTGTTGCTTCTGCTTTAAGAGCTGGAACTGGTTCGCCGGCAAAGGCTGTTCCTGTGATGAACAAACCTAATAACATTGTTACGATTGCGATTCTTGTTTTCATGACTTTAATTTTTTTAATTTATAATTTTAATGGTTGCGTTAAGGGATTGTCTAATACTGTGCCAAACTTTTTAAACAGTTGAAAATGAGATAAAAACAAAACATGACCGGGTTTTGCTTCTTTAGAATTGTACGGGTATAAAACACTATGTGTACAATAGCGTACACCATATGTGTATGATTATTAATATGTTAATTAAAGTTTAACATTTGACCCTAACAATAAACATAATTATTTAACGTTTCGGGATCCTTCATGCACATCACATTGTATTTCTAATTAATTTTGCATCTTGTTAAAAAGAACACAGTAAACTAGATTATTATGGATTTTCAAGAGAACGAAAAGAGATCACTTAACTTTATTGAATCAATTATTGAAGAAGATCTACAGGTAAATAAGAACCAGGGTAGGGTGCATTTACGTTTCCCTCCTGAACCAAACGGATATCTTCATATCGGTCATGCGAAATCAATTTGTTTGAACTTCGGGTTGGCCAATGAATACAATGGATTATGTAATCTAAGGTTTGATGATACAAATCCTGAAAAAGAGGATGTTGAGTATGTTGACTCTATAATGGAAGATATAAGTTGGTTAGGATTTGATTGGGATGGTGATCCTAAATATGCATCAGATTATTTCCAACAACTTTACGATTGGTCGGTTCAGTTGATAAAAGAAGGTAAAGCATATGTTGATGAACAACCTCAGGAATTGATCAGTGAGCAACGTGGTGTTCCAACTCGACCGGGGATTGATAGCCCATACCGCAACCGACCTGTTGAGGAAAGTCTGGATCTTTTTGAGAGAATGAAGAATGGTGAATTTAGCACTGGAGATATGATTCTTCGTTCAAAAATTGATATGAGCTCACCTAATATGCACATGCGCGATCCTATTATGTATCGTATCCTTCATCAAACCCATCACCGAACAGGCGATGATTGGTGTATCTATCCTATGTATGATTGGGCTCATGGGCAGTCTGACTTTATTGAAGGAATAACACACTCCGTTTGTACTTTGGAGTTTGAAATCCATCGTCCGTTATACGACTGGGCATTGGATCAAATTGTTGAAGGCGACTATCGTCCTCGCCAAATTGAATTTGCCCGACTGAATCTTAGTTACACAGTAATGAGTAAGCGTAAACTTCTTGAGTTGGTGAAGGATAATCATGTAAATGGATGGGATGATCCACGAATGCCTACGATTTCCGGTTTTAGGAGAAGAGGTTATACACCAGAATCAATACGCAACTTTGCCGATAGGATTGGTGTTGCAAAACGCGATAATGTTATTGATGTTAGTTTGCTGGAATTTAGTGTCCGTGAACACCTCAATCAAATTGCACCAAGAGCATTGGCAGTTCTCGATCCCATAAAAGTTGTTATTACTAATTATCCTGAAAGTAAAGTTGAAGAACTTGAGTTGGCAAATAATCAAAATGATGAAAATGCCGGAACCAGAATTGTACCATTTACCAGGGAATTATATATTGAACGTGATGATTTTATGGAAGATCCTCCAAAAAAATTCTTCCGTCTGGGTCCTGAGCGTGAAGTTAGATTAGTAGGTGCGTATATCATAAAATGTGAAGACTTTAAAAAGGATGCCGAAGGCAATATTACCGAGGTATATTGCACATACGACCCTGATACCAAGAGTGGGGGAGCAGGTGCCAAACGAAAGGTTAAGGGTACAATCCATTGGGTAAGCGCTGAAAAAGCGGTTGATGCTGAAGTAAGATTATATGATCGTTTATTTGTGGATGAAGATCCTGATGGTCATAAAGATAAGAACTTTAAAGAATTTTTAAATCCTGATTCACTCAAAGTACTTCAAAACTGTAAAATAGAACCTGCTTTCTCAACTGTAAAGCCTGGTGACAAATTGCAGTTTCAGCGTTTAGGATATTTCTGTGTTGATAAAGATAGCTCTCATAATAAGCTTGTAATTAACAGAACTGTTCCGCTAAGGGATAGCTGGTCTAAAAGAAAATAAGAGGGCTTTTGGTCATTGGATAATTGGCCATTAGATAATTACTCATTTCGACTATTCGAAATTGGGAGTTATTAATCAGGATTTATTACATACATCATACTTGTGTTTTCCTCAATGATATTTCATATTAATTTATAAGTAACTCTATAAATTAATTCCGACATATTTTACTTCCTAATTCTTTGGAACATGCTGAAATTGAGTTGTTAAGTAGTTGTTAATTAGTGATAAGATAACTACAATAGAACTATGTTTGTAGTGGTTTTTTGATTAACCTGAATTAATAAGCGAATAATTATGATGAAGCTTTTTAGAAAAATTAGGCAACAATTACTAAAAGAAAATAAGTTCACTAAGTATTTTCTTTATGCCATTGGTGAGGTTGTTCTTGTTGTTATAGGAATCTTAATCGCATTACAAATTAACAATAATAACGATTTACGAAAAGCCAGAGTAAAAGAAGTACACTATCTCAAAAACATCAAAACAGATCTTCAAATTAACACCTTGGAGCTAGATAGGTACATTGATACTAGAACTGAATACATAGAGTCAGCAAAAAGGATTATTTCGCATTTTGAAGGAGAACCAATAACTGATTATTCTGCATTTAATGCTGACGGCGTTAAAATTTATAGCTGGCAGAAATTTTATCAAAACAATAACACTTTTCAGGAACTTGTGAATTCAGGTAACCTTGCCTTGATATCAAATGACACCATTAAAAACATGCTTCTGGATATAGAATCTCTTTATAAAAAGATGAAAAGTGAGGAAGATCATTTTCGCTTTGATACTGAAACACTAATATATAAACCTTTATATGAGCTAATGGACCTTACCCCAATGGTTGGTAATTTTGAATATTTTATAAGCAATGGTCAATCAGGTAAAGATGTTGTATTATCTCAAGATTTTTTCAATGAGTACCTGAAAAACTTAAAGCTTAAAAATGGGTTTGCCATGACTGTTTTGGAGTTTAGTGTGATGAACGGGCAAATGAAAAAGATGAAACGGATGTCGCAAGACCTTATGGTGGTAATTGACAATGAGATACGGGAATAGTTAGGAATATTAACTAAACATTTATAGTATATCCATAATTCGTTTAGGGGCCTAAGCTCATCAATATATACAGGTAAAAATGCACAGAGAAAGTTTGTGATCGTAATATGATTATTTAATATCCAAATAGAGTCAACTTATTTAAGTTATATTTAAGGGCATTAAACTCTTTAGCATTGGCTTACCTATCTCAAAATTATATAAAATGAAAATACTACTTACAGGAGCAACAGGCTATATTGGTAAAAGACTACTACCAGTATTAGTGGAGAATGGATTTTTCGTGGTTTGTTGTGTTAGAGACAAGGATAGGTTTAATCCACCAGCATCAGTAAGGTCTCATATAGAGGTGGTTGAAGTTGATATGCTTCATAGAGATTCTTTGAAAAATATTCCAAAGGATATTGTGGCAGCATATTATCTTATTCACTCAATGTCTGCATCCAGCGACTATGAAAAGTTAGAAATGGAATCAGCCATAAACTTCCGTAATGCTCTTAGCCAAACTACTGCTAAACAAGTTATTTATCTGGGAGGTATTGTAAATGACGATAATCTTTCAAAGCATTTAAGTTCTAGAAAGAGAGTGGAAGATGAACTTTCAGCTGGTAATTTTCACCTTACCTCATTACGTGCTGGAATTGTAATTGGATCGGGTAGTGCTTCATTTGAAATAATTAGAGATTTAGTTGAAAAACTTCCTCTAATGATTACCCCCAAGTGGTTGAATACAAAATGTCAACCCATTGGAATCTCTGATGTTGTTTCTTTTTTGTTGAAGTCATTGTTAAACAAGGAGACTTATGATCAAAATTTTGATATTGGAGGTCCAGATATATTGTCGTATAAGGAAATGTTATTACAATTTGCCCATGAGAGAAAGCTAAAAAGGAAGATTTATATACTCCCAATTATGACTCCGAAATTATCTTCTTATTGGCTGTATTTTGTAACTTCCACCTCGTATAAACTTGCCATTGCGTTGGTTAACAGTATGAAAGTTGAGGTAGTATGTAGAAATAATGATCTTAACAAAATACTTGATATCGAACCTATGAGCTATGAAGTATCATTGTCAAGGGCTTTTGCAAAAATTCAAAGTAATGAGATTGTTTCAAGCTGGAAAGATGCTCTAGTTAGTGGAGATATGCGTATGAATATTTCTGACTTTATAGCTGTACCATCTTTTGGATGTTTTGTTGATGTCAAAAAAAGGCAATTTGATAATAGAGATGAGTGTATTAAAAGAATATGGCAGATAGGCGGAACTAATGGTTGGTATTATGCCGATTGGTTATGGCGGTTTAGAGGGTTTATCGACAAAGTATTTTCTGGAGTTGGTTTACGAAGAGGTAGGACTAATATGGTTGAGTTAAATACTGGTGATTCCGTTGACTTTTGGAGAGTGTTATATGCAAATAAGAAAGAAGGTAGATTATTATTATTTGCTGAGATGAAACTTCCAGGAGAAGCATGGCTTGAGTTTGTTATCTCTGATAACATGATTACACAGAAAGCAACCTTTAGACCTTTGGGTATTTTGGGTAGAGTATACTGGTATTCGGTACTTCCTTTTCATGGATTTATATTTAATGGAATGATTAATAAACTGGCCAAAGGTTAGCGGAGACTGGTAGTCTTAAAAAATAAAAGCCATCCTCGGGGTGAGGACGGCTTTTCAGATTGAATTGATTAATAAAGACCGATATTTACTATGAAAAAGCTATTCTAACAATGGTCTGATATTAATTTCTTTGATAATTCTTGAGGATACTAATTACAAGAACCTTTACCTGAATCAGCAGTATCTTTTGAATCAGATGGCATTAACACTGCATCAATTACATGGATTACACCATTTGTTGCTGCAATGTCGGTTGCTACTACTTTTGAATTTTTATTAATTACAACACCTTTTTTTGATGTCTTTACCGCAAGCGATGCTTTGTCATTTAGTGTTGGTACATCTCCTGTTGTTACAGCTGAAGCCATAACTTCGCCGCTTACAACATGGTAAAGTAGAATTGGAGTTAGTTGATCTTTGGTAAGATCGCTAACACCAACAACACCAAGTTCTTTGAATAAATTTTCAAAGGCTTCATTGGTTGGGGCAAATACTGTAAAAGGTCCATCAGAGCTAAGAGCGTCCACAAGTTCTGCTTTAGTTAGCGCTTCTACTAGGATGCTAAAGTCATCATTTGAAACGGCAATTTCAACAATTGATTGCTTTGCTTTGGCTGGTGACTTTGCCATTGCTGAAGTTAAACTTACTGAGAGTAGAAAAACTACTGACATTATAATTCTTGCTGTGATATTAATTTTTGAAGTTTTCATATTACTAATTTTTAATATTGTTAAATTTATGTTTAATATATGTTATAACAAACTAAACAAAAAAATGTTTAAGGTTGTGTGAATTATTTTTGATTTTAATTATCACGAAAGAATATTCGAAGCTTTTGAAAGTGCAATTCTAACTTGATTTTTTATTGTTCTAATTCTGGTATTCTTTAAACTTATTGATTATTTTTTTTCTCGTAAGGAAGATCCTGCTTTTGACTGTACCAATTGGTAAATCCATATTTTCTGCAATTTCCTTATACTTATAACCTTCCAGATTCATCAAGAATACAGAATGTTGATCTTTATCAATTTGTTTGATCTTTGACATAATTTCATTATGTTCATACTCATACTCAGGGCTTGTGCTATAGCTGCTATGGTGTGAATTAATGTGGTATTGATCATCCGTATTATCAATGAACATATTTTGCCTTTTAGCCTTTCTATAAGAGTTTATAAAAATGTTTTTCATTATCACGTATGTCCATGCTTTAATATTAGTAGAGGGATCAAACTTATCTTTATTCAAAAGAGCTTTTAAATATGTCTCCTGAAGTAGGTCTTTGGCATCTTCATTATTCTTTGTAAGAGATTTACTATAACCTGTCAGACTATCTTCTATGCTGGTGATTTTAAATTTGAATTCTTGATGTGTCATTTTTGTACGTCTTATATTGTTTAAGAATATATCTGCAAACATAAACAAAAAAGCATAATGAATAAGAAAAAAGGTGTAAAAGTTAGACAAAAAAATCATTAACAATTGTAAACATCACAAAAACAGATCTTTAACAAATGTTATTTTTTTGTTAAATCAAATATATGCTCAACAAAATGATGATTAATTAAACAAAATGTTGAATAACTAAACACAACTTTGGTAGTCAAAGGAAGTAAGTTGGACTCAAAAGCAAGAAAGTGGGTGGGAAGTATTACTTATTTTTTATTTAATCTTTTCAGGAAAGTATTAAACTCTTCAAGATTACTTATAAAGGTTACATTCTTAGGTTGTGGTGATGGTATGGCATCTTCTGCAACTCCTCCATAAAAGATTTTTTTATCGCTAAACTCTTTGGAAAAACCGATTATACTATCTTTTATTTCATCATTAGATAAGGTATAGTTAACGGTAGTTACCATGTATTTATATGACAAAAGTGTATTTAGTCTTTTTACACTTTCATAAGGCAATGATCTACCAAGATATATTGAGCGATGGCCATTTTTCTTTATCAGATAACTACTCAGTAACAACCCCATCTCATGCCATTGATCCTCCTGAAGGAAAAGCACAAAGTTCTCAGAATTACTGTTTGGGTATTCGGGTATGCTATCAATTGCAGAAATAACTTTTTGGCGAAGTAAATTTGAAATGAAATGTTCTTGTGCAGGATCAATATTATCGGTTAACCAAAGTACGCCTATTCTTACAAAAAATGGATATATGACCTTTAGCAAAGTCTCCTCAAAACCAATTTGCATTATTGATTTATTGAATGTCTTTTCAAATAGAAACTCGTCGAAGTCGATCATGGATTTAATTAATGATCCAATTTGAATTTCGTGTGTTTCACTTTTATCTCCTATATTAAGGACTTCATTATTTAATTTCTCAACAGTAAGGTTTGCAATTTTGCTAATCTTTAAACCACTCTTATTTAATAGGGATATATTGAGAATCTTTTTCAAATCATCGTCATCGTAATAACGGATATTTGTTTTAGTCCTTTTGGGCTCAATAATTCCATAGCGCTTCTCCCAAATCCTTAAGGTATGTGCTTTAATTCCAGATAATTGCTCTATGTCTTTAATATGATAGTTTGCCACGTCGAGTATTTTTTAATAAATTCATAACAAAGGTAGAACAAAATAATCTCAAATATGTTCAGATTAGTTTAGAAAATAATAAATTAATTTTTTTACTAATTAACTTCTACCTTATGTTACAGATATTTAAAAAACGTAAAATCAGTACAATACACATATATTTATGCTTGGCTGTTTACCTACAGTCATATTTTATATTGATTAAGCATGAACAATATCTAAACTATATTGTTTAACTAATAATCAAAATACATAAACATAATGACAAATTCTAAAAGTGGAAATAAGACTTCAGTAATCCGTGTTGAGCATTTTAATGCAGCACATCGATTGGAGAATCCTAATTGGGATGATCAGAAAAACCGTGAGGTATTTGGTAAATGTAATAACCCTAACTACCATGGGCACAATTACGATCTTGAGGTTAAAGTTACTGGTTTTGTTGATCCACAAACTGGATTTGTTATGGACATAAAAGAACTTTCTGACATAATTAATTCGCAAGTACTGGATAGGTTTGATCATCGTAACCTTAATCTTGATGTTGTAGAGTTTGAACATCTGAATCCCACTGCTGAAAATATCGCTTATGTAATATATTGTTTGTTACGAGAAAGGATATCTGAAGCAGTTGAACTAAAAATTAAATTATATGAAACACCAAGAAACTTTGTTGAATACCCAGCCTAATGGAAAATCCACTTTGAATGGGTTCGATTATAATGATATTGGAGATAACCATATCTCAACCAGTATCGATACACCTATGAAGGATGATGCATTTGCAATGTCCGACGAAGAAAAGAAATACAGAATATCGGAACATTTTGCGGAGATTATGGACATATTAGGACTCGACCTCACTGATGATTCTTTAAGAGGTACTCCTGAAAGGGTTGCTAAGATGTATGTGGAAGAAATATTCTCAGGGCTTAATCCAAAAAATAAACCAAGAATTGCTTTGTTTGATAACAAATATAAGTATGATCAAATGCTGGTCGAAAAAAATATTACCTTGAACTCAAATTGTGAACATCACTTTCTGCCTATTTATGGGATGGCACATGTTGCATATATATCATCTGGAAAAGTAATAGGATTATCAAAGCTGAATAGGATTGTTCAATATTTTGCAAAAAGGCCGCAGGTGCAGGAAAGGCTCACAAATCAAATTGGTAATGAGTTAATGAAAATGCTTGACACAAAGGATGTAGCGGTAATTATTGATGCAAGACATATGTGTGTATCTGCTAGGGGAATTGAGGATAACTCATCAAGTACCGTAACTGCATTCTATGGTGGCAAGTTTAATGAAGCAGACCGAAAAAGTGAACTGCATACTTACATTTATAGCAAATAATAAAGCTATTTGAAAAAACAAAAATATGGGTTTCTACCAATATATTGTAGAGCAGAAAATCAACTCTGAAATCAAAGAGGTTTGGGATTTTATTTCCTCTCCTTCGAATCTGAAGAAAATAACACCCGAGTACATGGGGTTTAATATTACCTCGTCAAATATCACTGAGAAGATGTACCCAGGTATGATTATAAGCTATGAAGTAACTCCATTGTTTGGGATAAAAACTACGTGGGTCACAGAGATTACTCATGTTAAGGAAAATCATTATTTTGTTGATGAACAGCGTGTTGGGCCATATACAATGTGGCATCATGAACACATACTAATCAAAATTGACAATGGTGTTTTAATGAAAGATATAGTTAGCTATAAACCACCAATGGGCTTTGTAGGTAGTATTGCTAACAGCATAATTATAAAACGAAAACTAAAGGAGATTTTTAATTTCCGTCGCCATTCAATGGACAAGATATTTGGAGAGTATACCAAATAATAGGATCACCAAATATCATATAAAACTATTCATATATAACATTGCAAAAAAGTAACATGATGAATCTAAAAATAGCATTAATAAGTTATGGACTAACCCTAATAGTTTTTCTAATTGTTGATTTAGTATGGCTGGGGATTATTGCTAAAAACTTGTATAGCAAATATCTTGGGGAATTTATGACTGATTCAATAAACTGGACTGCTGCAATAATATTCTATCTGATTTTTGTGGCAGGTCTACTTATTTTTGTCATTTATCCCTCGGTTGAAAAAAACTCCGTCACTCAAGTTCTAGTTCTTGGTGCACTTTTTGGCATCATAACATATTCCACATATGACCTTACTAATTTAGCCACTTTAAAAGGTTGGCCAATACAGATAGTAATTATTGATATAATTTGGGGCTCAGTTTTGTCAACAATCGTTAGTCTATCAGGGTATTACATTGTAAAATTCGTTTCATAGACTATTTTCTTGCAGCCAACATACTAGTAGCATCTTCTTGGAAATAAACATTCCAAGGATAAGTATTACCACTATTATGTGGGTCCTGAGCCACTACCCATTCCAAATCTTTTCTTGCAGCTACAGTATCACCCACTAGATCATAAAGGTACTTTGCCCTTCCCCATCGATTAACTAGATAATCTGGTCCGGTTTTTATGGCTAAATCAAATTCATCAGCTGCCCTTTCTTTGCTGCCGCCAAACTTTTCTGGTACAGCTATATAGTATAATCCGCGTGAGAAGTAATTACCACCACCTGCCCATGTGGGATCCAGCTCATCTATAAGCTCAATCATCGAATTATTCTGGATTACAATCTTAGTATTTATAACTCTACCCAATGGAGCTAAACATTCCTTAAAATAATAGAATCTGGCTGTGTACCAGTATCCCATGGCGTCAATCTCATTTATTGTAAGAGC
>CALCGQ010000330.1 GCA_937901015.1 uncultured Bacteroidota bacterium
TTTGAAATTATTTTGTCATTCTGCGTAGCGAAGAATCTCAACCAGTTAAAAACAAAGCATGCGAAAAATTCACACGCTAGATAAACATCCAAAATCCGTTTAATTGCGAGCGAAGCGAAGCAATCTCAATACGGCTATTTTTTTTTAAATCAAAAATCATACATCATAGATCCTATAAATAAATCATGCAGAGAATGGTTTTGTGAACTGTAAATACTGATGTAATAAGCTGTTTACAATCATGTTAACTAAAGCACGCGAAAAATTAGCGCGCTAGATTAGGGTGAATTATTGAATGTTTTATTACTAAGATTATTTAGTCTATTTTGTCTTTCTGAGTAAAGCGAAGAATCTTAAGGAATAAAAAAGCACACAAAATATCCACTCCTAGTTCATAGTGTAAATGTTATCTCGACCGAACAAAGTGAGCGGAAAGACCTCCTCCAAATCAATAATCATAAATCGTATATCCTATATCGTAAATCAATTATTAAAGGATTTTAGATGTTTGATCTTGTACCAATGACTAACTACCTATTCCCATACATTTCATCATAATATTTCTGATAGTTACCAGAAGTAACATTGTCTAGCCAACCTTGGTTATTTAGATACCATTCGATTGTTAAATCAATACCTTCTTCAAACTGGAGTGATGGTTTCCATCCTAGTTCATTCTGAAGTTTTGTGGAATCAATAGCATATCTTAAATCATGACCGGCTCTGTCGGTAACATATGTGATAAGTTTTTCAGATGTTCCCGCTTCACGACCGAGTTTTTCATCCATAACTTTACAGATAACTTTAATGAGGTCGATATTTGTCCACTCGTTATGACCACCAATATTAAATGTTTCACCAGTGGCTCCTCCATGATATATTACATCAATTGCTGCTGCATGATCGATTACATATAGCCAATCGCGGATATTTTCTCCCTTACCGTAAACAGGAAGAGGTTTGTTATTTCGTATGTTGTTAATAAACAATGGAACTAGCTTTTCAGGGAACTGGTTTGGACCATAATTATTGGAACAATTTGAAATAATTATTGGAAGTCCATATGTATCATGATATGCCCTCACCAAATGATCTGAGCTTGCCTTTGATGCTGAATACGGACTATGTGGATCATAAGGAGTATCTTCATAAAAGAAACCTTCATCACCAAGGGAACCATATACTTCATCAGTACTTACATGATAAAAACGTTTGCCTTCAAAATTTCCTTCCCAGATATGTTTAGCTGCATTTAGCAGATTCACAGTACCTACAATATTAGCCATAATGAATTCCATTGGATTTTCTATGGAGCGATCAACATGTGACTCTGCAGCAAGATGTATTACTCCGTCAAACTGATGCTTTTTGAATAATTCCATAATGAAATCACCATCTACAATATCACCCAGTATGAACTTATAATTTGGTGATTTATCTATGTCCTTTAGGTTTTCAAGATTTCCAGCATAAGTGAGTTTGTCCAGATTATATATCATATAATCAGGATATTTGTTTACAAATAGGCGAGCAACATGTGACCCGATAAATCCTGCGGCACCAGTAATAAGTATCTTTTTCATATCTATGTTTTTTCTTTTTCTAAGTTTATTTATTGGCAAGAACTTGTTCCCATTTCCAGGCTGACAATGTCATCTCATCAATTCCTCTTTCAGCTTTCCAGCCTAATACATTATTTGAGTAATCTGGATTTGCCCATACCTGAGTGATATCGCCCTCACGTCGGTCAACTATTTTGTAATTAAGTTTTAGCCCGGTTACTTTTTCAAAGGAATTTATTACTTCAAGAACGGAATATCCATTACCTGTTCCAAGATTAAATACTTCAAATTCATTTGCCATATTGCCTTGGATCATCCTGTCAACAGCAATAACATGGGCTTTCGCCAAATCAACAACATGAATATAATCTCTGATTGCCGTTCCATCAGGAGTAGGATAAGTGTCGCCAAATACACTCAAACATTCTCTAATTCCAATTGCAGTTTGCGTAATAAAAGGCATTAAATTATTGGGTATTCCAAGTGGCAGTTCTCCAATTATTGCGCTATCATGTGCACCGATTGGGTTGAAATACCTAAGTGCGATTGCAAGAATATCAGTTGCCTTAACAGTATCTTTAATTATTTCTTCTGAGATTTGTTTGGTATTGCCATAGGGTGATTCTGCAATTTTAATTGGGGCATCCTCACTTACAGGCAGTTCATCTGGTTGACCATACACTGTGCAAGAAGATGAGAAAACAATATTCTGAATACCGCTATCTTTCATTCCCTGTAGGATATTTACAAGGGATTCTAAGTTGTTTCTATAGTACAAAAGTGGCTCCTGCACCGATTCACCAACTGCTTTAAATGCAGCAAAGTGAATTATCCCATCTATATCTTTATTGCGTTTGAAGAAGTCAGCGGTTAATTCTTTGTCAGATAAATTGAAAATTTCCAATTCGGGTTTGATACCTGAAATTAACTCAATTTTATCAACTATATCTGCACTCGAATTACTTAAGTTATCAACGATAATAACTTCATGTCCAACAGCTTGTAGTTCTACAACTGTATGGGAACCAATAAATCCGGTTCCACCGGTAACTAATATCTTCATAAGGGTATAGTGTTAAATATAATTATCAATAAAAATACTGAAATTTTTGGTGAATCAAGTAATAGGAATCTGAAAGTTAGCTGGTCTTGCTAACTATGTTATTATCAAGTCTATATTGTTCATTACTTTCCGGGCACACAGCAATACCCTCTGCATTGAAGTTCAATCGGTGACCAAATTCGCTCATCCATCCCAAATGTTTGGCGGGATTTCCAACAACTAAGGCATATGGTGGTACTTCTTTTGTTACCACTGCTCCTGCTCCGATAAAGGCAAATTCCCCTATATCATG
Organism: uncultured Bacteroidota bacterium; assembly: GCA_937901015.1. Lineage (GTDB taxonomy): Bacteria > Bacteroidota > Bacteroidia > Bacteroidales > F082. The sequence continues at coordinate 2,918 of CALCGQ010000330.1, forward strand.
ACCACAAACAATGGTTGCATTTGCCCCAATACTAGCGCCTTTTTTTACTACTGTTCTGGTATATTGTCCACGCCTGTTAACCCCGCTTCGAGGGTTGGTAACATTAGTGAAAACCATGGAAGGACCTAGGAAAACATCTTCCTCACAAATTACTCCTGTGTAGATTGAAACATTATTCTGAACCTTGCAGTTATTCCCAAGAACTACTTCGGGTGATACAACCACATTTTGACCAATGTTACAATTTTCACCAATAATGCAAGCTGACATTATATGCGAAAAATGCCAGATTTTAGTTCCCTTTCCAATTTCGCAATTACCATCAACAATTGCAGATTCGTGTACAAAATAGTCCTTACCCATATTTGAATTATAGTTTAATGTCAATATTAATGCATAAAAAATGCCGGATATTTAGCAAAAATGCAAAAATACCCGGCATTGCAATATTATTATGGCTGTTATTTTTCAACAAACTCTAATACAGCGTCTGTTATTTCTTTAAGTATTTCAGGTGTTAGTTCTGTATGAATAGGTAATGACATAACTGTACGACTTAATTCTTCAGTCACCGGAAAATCACCTTCTTTATATCTAGGATCCAAATATGCTTTTTGCATATGCAAAGGCACAGGATAATAAACAGCAGATGCAATTCCCTTGTCAGCAAGATGTTTCATTAATCCGTCTCTATCAACATCGACAAGAACCATTGTGTATTGATGGAAAACATGATTTGTGAAATCTGCAGTCGCAGGGGTTTTTATTTTGTCTGTCTTGGCAAAGGCATTATTATAATATGTAGCTGCCTCTAACCTTGCTTTTGAATACTCATCAAGATGTTTGAGTTTAATATCTAAAACCGCAGCTTGAATACTGTCCAATCGTGAATTTACCCCGATTTCGTCATGATAATATCTAACAGTCATCCCATGATTTACAACTACTCTCATTTTAGCAGCCAGATCATCATCATTTGTGAAAATAGCACCACCATCACCATACGCACCTAAGTTTTTAGAAGGAAAAAAAGAAGTACATCCAATGTGTCCAATGGCCCCGGCTTTTTTAGTCTTTCCACTTTTGGGGCATGTGTAATCAGCACCAACTGCCTGAGCTGTATCTTCAATAACGTAAAGGTCGTGAGCTTTTGCGATTTGTTTAATTGTATGCATATCAGCACATTGTCCAAAAAGGTGTACAGGAATAATAGCCTTAGTTTTTGGAGTAATTGCTGCTTCAATGGCTGCTGGATCTATGTTGTATGTATCAGGGTCAACATCTACCAATACGGGTGTGAGTTTCAATAATGCTATAACTTCAGCAGTTGCTATGAATGTGAAAGACGTTGTAATAACTTCATCTCCTGGCTTTAAACCCAATGCCATTAAAGCAACTTGAAGTGCATCGGTACCATTCGCACATGGAATTACATGCTTAACACCTAGATATTCTTCAAGGTTTGATTGAAAACTTTTAACCGCTGGACCACCAATAAATGATGCTTCTGATAGTATCTTCAGAATGGCTTCGTCTACTTCTCCTTTTATTTTGTTATACTGACCTACAAGGTCTACCATATTGTACTTCATAATATTACTGTGTTAATGTTTTAACAATAGGGTGCAAATATACTCAAGTTGATATAACTTGGTCGATATAGATGTTAAAAGTTCAAAAAATATCACATATTTAAAAATTCAACGTTTATTGTACAAATAGTTGGAAATAAATTACAGTATCTTTGTCAAGTTTTGAAAATTGCACCTATGCTTAAACGTCTGCTATTACTTGTAGTTATATCATTTTCTTTAATGAATCTGACAGCCCAATTTAATGTTAGAGATTCAATTATTGGGGCATTTGTTCCACATGTTTCATATTCATATCAGTTTACAAGCGGAGATATAGCCAAAAGATATGGCGATAACTCAACCATAGGTGCAGGGTTAAGATATAAAACCAAGAAGAACTTTATCTTTTCTGCTGATTTGAATTTCATTTTTGGAAGTGATATTAAGAATACAGATTCCATTTTGTGGATGGTTCTTACAAAAGAGGAATTTATAATTGATGGTAATGGTACTTATGCTTTATATGCATTGTATGAAAGGGGCTATAATTTTAATTTCAGTTTTGGTAAGATTTTTCCGGTGTTTAGTCCAAACCCAAACTCAGGACTTATGGTTACTGCTGGATTAGGATACACAGTTCACCGAATGAAAATTGATAATCAACATAGAACTGCTCCTCAGATATCCGATGATTATGCAAAGGGTTATGATATGTTAACAGGAGGGTTGTCATTGAATCAGTTCATTGGCTATTTCTATATGGGTAATTCTAAATTTGCTAATTTTTATGGTGGAGTGGAGTTTCATCAGGCTTTTACAAAAAGTTTGAGAGATTGGAATTTCAGCACAATGCAAAAAGACGATAATAAATACATCGATTACTTTATTGGTATTAAAGTAGGATGGATGTTGCCAATCTATAATCGTGCCCCTGATAAATTCTATTACAATTAACCCATGGGTTTCTTATATAATATCTTCGTTTTTCTTTATTCTTTATCCATTAGAATTGCTTCTATTTTTAATGGCAAGGCTAAGCTTTGGGTTGAAGGAAGAAAATCGGTATTTACTGATATTGAAAAATCTGGGATCATCGGAAAACCAATTATCTGGCTGCATAGCGCTAGTTTGGGTGAGTTCGAGCAGGGGAGACCCATAATTGAGAAATTAAAAAATACATATCCCGAACATAAAATCCTAGTTACATTTTTTTCTCCTTCAGGTTATGAAGTACGGAAGAATTATGATGGGGCCGATCATATCTGTTACTTGCCCATTGACACCAAGAGAAATGCGCAACGATTTGTTGCAATGGTTCGTCCTCAACTTGTTATTTTCATAAAATATGAGTTTTGGTTTAATTTCATAAATGAGATTTATAACCGAAGGATACCTTTAATTTTCGCTTCAGTAATATTCCGCCCATCACAGCATTTCTTTAAACCATGGGGAAAGTGGTATGCTAGACAGTTAAATAGAATAACTCATCTTTTTGTACAGAATGAAGAGTCAGTAAATCTGTTAGATAGTATAAAAATTTATCATTCTAGTTTAAGTGGTGATACTAGGTTTGATAGAGTAATCCAACTTCCTGATGAAAAAATATCTTTTCCCAAGGTTGAAGAGTTTAAAGGAAATTCCAAGTTGTTAATTGGTGGTAGTACATGGGCGCCTGGTGAAAAGATACTTTTTAACTTATTGGATAATTCAGATTTTGATTTTAAGCTTATAATAGCGCCACATCTCATAAATCAAGATCACTTAAGCGAAATACAGAAACGGTTCTCAAAATTTAAACCAGTCCTTTATTCTAAAGCTACTTCAGAAGATCTGAAAAATAGCAGAGTCCTTATTATTAATAGTATTGGGATGCTTTCATCCATATACAGATATGCAGAGATTGCCTATGTTGGAGGTGGTTTTGGTGTAGGAATTCATAATTTGCTTGAAGCCTCAACCTATGGAATACCTGTGATATACGGGCCCAATTATCAGCGATTTAGAGAGGCAATTGACCTGAGAGATCTTGGAGGAGGATTTCCAATTAATAACTCTGATGAATGTCTGACGATTTTCAATAAACTTATGAGTGATGACAACTATTATTCTAATAGTGGTAAAGTTTCTAGAGAGTATGTTCAGAAGAATTCCGGTGCAACTAAGATGGTTGTTGATAAAGTCATGGAGTTCATTCCTATCCCATAAATTCTTCAAATTATTATAAATCTTTGTGTTGGTTACTTGGATCTTCGTTCAATAAGTTTCCATATATTTTCTTGTTAAGTGCATACTGGTTATATTTGCATAAAATAAATTACATTACTAATGGGTATTCTAATCGAAAAAGCAGCACAAAAGGCTGTAACTGCTGATATAATTTTCCTTACTAAATCAAGTACAGATATCGCTGATCTGGGTCTTGAAAAACAAGAATTAGATTTTGCTAAGCGCGAAATTAAGGAAGGTAAAGAAGTTGTTGAAATCAATAGATTTAAAAGTCGTGTTTTTATTGTTCAATTTAAATCTAAGGGTGCAACTTTAAATAAGAATGAAGCTGCCAGAGCAATGGGGAATACTGCATTGTTAATGGTTAATAAAGCTAAAATAGAGAAGGTTACTGTGTCTTCAGTTGGTTTTTCGAAAGCTCATGCAATCGCTTTTCTAGAAGGTATGATGCTTGGTAATTATCAGTTCTTAAAATATAAAACCGGAGATAACAAGAAAGTTAATAGTTTAAAGAAGATTTTGGTATTTTACGGAGATATAAGCAAAGAGGATATTGTTGAACTGGAGATAATAACCAAGGCTGTCTATTCAACAAGGGATATGGTTAATGAGCCTGACTCTTATATGACTGCTGTGCAACTTGCCGAGGAAGCTAAAACTCTTGGTAAAGATGCTGGTGCAAAAGTAGAAGTCTTCAATAAAAAGAAAATAGAATCACTTAAAATGGGCGGACTACTTGCTGTTAATCGCGGAAGTATCGATCCCCCCACTTTTACCATTTATGAGTGGAAACCGAAAAATGCCATAAATACAAAACCCTATATATTTGTAGGAAAAGGTGTTGTTTATGATACTGGTGGACTAAGTCTTAAACCATCAAACTTCATGGATACCATGAAATGTGATATGGCTGGAGCAGCAGCAGTAATTGGTGGGATGTATGCCATTTCTAAGGCTAAACTTCCTGTTTATGTTATTGGAATGATTCCTGCAACGGATAATCGACCAGATGGAAATGCCTACACACCAGGTGATGTTGTAACAATGTTTGATGGATCAACAGTTGAGGTACTTAACACTGATGCTGAAGGTAGAATGATTCTTGCTGATGCACTTAGCTATGCGAAAAAGTACGATCCTGAATTAGTGGTTGATATGGCAACATTAACAGGAGCAGCTGCAAGAGCAATTGGTACACAAGCCATGGTTGGTATGAAAGTTAAGTCAGATAAAGAGTTTGATAATATTAGCAAGTCAGGTGATAGAGTTCATGAAAGAATAGTAGAATTTCCAATGTGGGATGAATATGCTGAGCAAATTAAGTCTGAAATTGCCGATAGAAAAAATATCGGAGGTGCAGAAGCTGGTGCCATTACTGCGGGTAAGTTTTTGGAACATTTTACTGATTATCCTTATATACATCTTGATATTGCTGGACCAGCATTCTTAAGTAAAGCCAGCAGTTATAGAACTGTTGGTGGTTCTGGTGTCGGAACTAGACTATTTTATGATTTCATTAAATCAAAAGTTAAATAGCTAGATATTTGAAACTATGAGTAACAACTCTGCTATAGATACAAAGTCAATCAATGGGTTGAATCCACAGTTATGGGTTCAAAACCATGGTGATTATTTGTATAATTATGCCTATTTCAGAGTTCATAATAAAGATGTTAGTCAGGATATCGTTCAGGAAACCTTCATTAGCGCTCTAAAAGCTAAAGAGTCATTTCGGGGTGAGAGCAGTGAATTAACCTGGTTATTGGCAATTCTAAAAAGAAAGGTTATTGATCATTTCAGAAAAATTAGTTCAGGTAAGGAAAAGACCATATCAGACTATACCTTACCTTTTCAGGATGAAGGAATGTATGAAGGGCACTGGCTAATGGATCGATTACCTAAAGATTGGTCAACTGAAGCTGATAGTTCTCTTAATCAGGAAGAGTTTCGGGAAATACTGGAGTATTGTTTATCATTACTTCCTCCCAAATGGAAGTCTGTATTTGTATTGAAATTCATGGAAGAACTAAGTAGTGAAGAAGTATGTAAGGAAACTGGTTGTTCGGCGTCTAACTTTTGGGTTATTATGCACCGTGCAAGATTGAAACTGCGTGAGTGTGTTGAAAATAAGTGGCTTCAATGAAAAAAAAGACTAACATATTAGGTGAGATGATGACTTTCGTAATGTCGAATTGCGATAAGGCAACTTACCTTATTTCTAAAAAAGAGGTTACTAAGCTTAATTGCATAGATAGAGTTAGGCTAAAAGTACACCTTATATCATGTAGTTATTGTCGCAGGTTTGCCCAACAATCTGCTTTATTAACAAAGCAAGTAAATTCCATAAGTGTTATTGATCCCAATAACCTAAAAATTAAACTAACTAACGATCAAAAAGTTTGTTTGCAGCACAAGCTTGATAGTGAGTCTAGTAAGTAGTGATTCTGATTTTTATTTCTAGTAATTGTAAGGTTGTTTGTTTAGATGCGACAAAGTAATCAAACATCTTAAAAATAATTACTAAATAAATAAAAATTAAAATCATGACAAAAAAAATCAAAAGTTTAAGCGTACTAGCAGTAGCAGTTATAGCAGGTTTACTTGTAAGTCTTACTTCCGTTGATGTAATGGCTAATCAATTACTTGACAATAGTAATGAATCAATTGTAACTGTTCTTGAAGGATCTCTTGTTTCCGTTATGGTAAGTAGTGAAATCGAACTTGATAATAAATGCGGTGAAGGTAAATGTGGAACAGCCACAAAAGAGGCAAAGGAAAAAGGTGATAAAAAAGCTGTAACAGAGAAAAAAGACGGTAAAGTTACCACTGAAAAGAAATGCGGCGAAGGAAAATGTGGTGCAGGTGAAAAGAAAGAAGCTAAAGCTGAAAAAGAAGGAGCAAAAAAAGAAGCCAAAGAAGGCAAATGTGGTGAAGGCAAATGTGGCGTAGCATAATCTGTATAACCATACAATAAAAATATACTAAAATGAGTCACGCAATAGTTAGAACCTACAATAATTTTGCACAAAAACTAGGTATATTAAAGGATATTCCTTTGCTCATCATTAGGCTGACTCTCGCCTATGGGTTTTGGAATCCGGGAATTATGAAGTGGCAAAACATTGATAGCATAGCTAGTTGGTATGCCAGCATGGGAATTCCATTACCCACATTAAATGCCTATATGAGTGCATCAACAGAAGTTGTTGGTTCAATATTATTATTGCTGGGATTAGCAGTACGTGTTATAAGCATCCCACTGATGGTGGTGATGGTTGTTGCAATTGCCACAGTTCATTTTAGCAATGGATTTGAAGCTGGTGACAATGGATTTGAAATTCCTCTTTACTATTTTATAATGTTATTCACTCTTCTTGTGTATGGAGGTGGTAGATTAAGTATTGATAGGTTACTGAAGAAAGTGTAAATTAATTTTATGAAATATATAGTTTGAAAGCACCTCGTTTGGGGTGCTTTTTTTTATGTTAAAGCAGCCATTGATAATTGTTTGTCCTACTTTACTATATGATGAGTTACCAGATACAAATAATTGCAATAAAGAAACAGCTTCACCCCGCTTCAATCGTCCACGCTTGAAGAACCCCCATTAACTTATTTTAACACAACAATAATAGCTATCCCAAATTCTGGCATACTAATTGGATTTTAGACATGAATCATTAAACTTCCCATCATGAAAAAAATACAAATAGTATTATTATGTTTTGCAATTCTACCTTTGTTTTCATTCCAGGTAGAAGAAAAAACATCAATTAAAGTTGCACTTATCCTTGATACCAGCAATAGTATGGACGGACTCATTGATCAAGCCAAGTCTCAATTATGGAGCGTGGTAAACGAACTCTCTGAAGCTCGATGCGATGGTAATACACCAGATCTCGAGATTGCACTGTATGAGTATGGTAACGATCAGCTTTCCATGCGTGAAGGTTATATCCGACTCGTTTCAGAGTTCACAAGCGACCTCGATCATATTTCTGAAAAACTATTTGCACTCCGAACCGATGGAGGTAGTGAGTACTGTGGACAAGTAATCCAAACTTCTCTAAAGGCGTTGGATTGGGAAGATTACCCTAAAGATCTCAAAATAATATTTATCGCCGGAAATGAACCATTCGATCAGGGTAATGTTAGTTATAGAGAGGTTTGTAAAGAAGCACGGGAAATGGATATCACCATAAATACAATCTTCTGTGGAAACTTTGAAGAAGGTAAGCAAACTCACTGGAAAGATGGTGCATATATAGGTGGTGGTGATTATATGAATATCGATCAGGATAACCAGTATGTTCATATAAAATCGCCTTATGATGATCGTTTGATTGAACTTAATGAACAATTAAACAAAACATATGTTGCATATGGAGTATCTGGTACTGAAATGGCAACCAGACAAGAAGAGCAGGATGGAAATGCAGCTAGCATGAATCAGAGGGCTTATATAAAAAGGGCAGAGGCTAAAAGTAGTTCAGCTTATAGGAACTCAAACTGGGATTTGGTTGATGCATATGATGAGGATGTGGTTGATCTAGAATTAATGGATGAGGAGCAGCTACCGGATGAGATGAAGGGTATGACTGATGATGAGAAAACTGCCTATATCGAAGAGAAACAAAAACAACGCTTAGCAATTCAAAAAGAAATAGGAGAACTAACTGCTAAACGTGAGCAGTATGTAGCCGAAAAACAAAAAATTGATCCTTCAAATATGTTGGATGTTGCAATCATTCAGGCTGTGAAAAAGCAAGCTCTTGCTAAGAATTTTGAGTTTGTTGAGTAGTTTTATAAAGGTATGAAGTGCTAATTGGGTTTATCCAATGTTTTGTGTTTCTGAAAAATAATTTCAAACTTCATAGGCTATAAATTATCGCGTTAACCTTTCAGGAAAACAAATGTACAACTGATTATAGATCTGTCCCCAATTAAATCTGGTTTTTTGCCATTTTTTACTGATATTCTGAGCAGCTAGATATATTGATTTTAAAGCTGCATCATCATTAGGGAATACCTTTTTGTTGCGGGTATATTTCCTTAAACTGGCGTTAAAACTCTCTATGATATTTGTAGTGTAAATTAGTTTTCTAATCTCTTTAGGGTAGTTCAAAAAGGCAGTTAAGTTAGTCCAATTATTTTCCCAGGACTTTACGGCAAGTGCGTATTTGTCTGCCCAGTTGTTTTTAAATTCTTCAAAGGCTTGTAAAGCTATTGTTTCATTGTCGGCAGAATAAATGCCTTTAATATCTGCCACTACCATTCTTCGATCTTTATAACTAACATATTTTAAGGAGTTACGTATTTGATGGACAATACAAACTTGTCGAATACTAGTAGGAAAGATAGCTTCAATGGCTTTATCTAAACCAGGTAAATTATCAGAGCATAAGAAAAGGATATCCTTAACACCTCGAGAGCGTAAATCATCCAGTATAGACATCCAAGCTGATGCTTTTTCATTCTCTACAATGCTCATGCTTAAGATGTCTTGTTGCCCCTCAACATTGACACCTAAAACAATCATACATGCTTTGGATAGAACCTTTCCCTCATGCCTAATTTTATAATGAATCGCATCTATCCAGATAATGGGATAAATATCCTCCAAAGGTCTGGATTGCCATTGCTTGATATCTTCCAATAACTGATTTGTAATAATAGATACTTGCGAGGTAGAGTACTCCACACCATAAGTGTGTTCGATAAAATCAATGATATCAGAATTACTCATCCCCTTGGCATAAAGCAACTGAATGCAGTCCTCTAGCTCTTGGCTAATGGATTGATGTTTAGGAACAATTACGGGGTCGAAACTCGCTTCTCGATCTCTAGGTATCTGAATGCGCTGGTTTCCATTGGTTGTCTTCAATGTTTTTTTAGAATAGCCATTTCGGACATTGTTTTCAGGAGCGGTAGTACCTTTTGCAAATCCTAAATGCGCTGTCATTTCTGCATTTAACAAGGTCTCAATACCTCGTTTTAGTAATTGATCTCTGACTTGATCAAATTCTTCTTTAGAGTGGATCTTTCCAACTAAAGATTCTAATTGCTTTTCTAATTCTTCGTTCATAAGTATAAAAATTTAAAGATAAATTTTTTCCTATGAATTTTAAAATCATTTTTCAGATTTGAACAATTCTCAAAACACAAAATTTTTCACAGTCCC
>CALCGQ010000331.1 GCA_937901015.1 uncultured Bacteroidota bacterium
CCGGCAGTTTTATCGATTCTGATAACCCCATTGTTATTGAATTTACCAAAAAACCAACCCAAAGGTCCCTTATAAGGCTTCGGTTCTTTTAACAAAATGGAACAAAGTGCCGGACTTAGTGTAAGTGCATTAACAGATGAAACTAAAACAGAAACCACAATCGTTATGGCAAACTGCTGATACAAAATACCAGTAATACCAGCCATACCAGCCACAGGGATAAATACAGCAACCAGTACAAGAGTTGTGGCAATAATCGGAGCTGTAACCTTCCTCATGGCATCCAGTGTTGCCTCCTTAGAATTCATACCTTTGGAAATGTTCACCTGGACGGCTTCTACTACCACAATGGCATCATCCACAACAATTCCAATGGCAAGTACAAGTCCCAGTAGGGATAATACGTTAATGGTGAATCCTAACATTGGGAAGAATATAAAAGCACCAATTAACGAAACAGGAATTGCAAGTGTGGGAATAAGAGTTGCCCTCCAGTCCTGAATAAAAATAAATACAACCAGTATCACCAATAATAAAGCAATGAATAATGTCACAACGATATCTTTAATACCAGCTGTAATTGGTAATGTCGTATCCAAACCAACTTGATATGTTACACTTTCAGGGAAATTTTTTGATAATTCGTCCATTTCCTTGATGATGTTTTCTGCCAACTCTACAGCATTAGATCCCGGAGCCTGGTAAAGTGCAATAATTGCACAAGTTTTTCCATTGGTTCTGGGGATCATATTATAGGTTTCAACACCCAAGTTTACAGTAGCAATATCCCCGACTTTAACCTGGGAGCCATCAGGGTTTGTTCTTATAACAATATCTTCAAAAGCTTCAGCAGAATTAAACCTGTCTGGTAAACGGACAGTATATGTAAACTCTGTTCCCGGAGGAGCAGGTTCGCCACCAAATTTTCCACCAGGTACAATAACATTTTGATCATTAATAGCAGAAACTATTTCAGGAACTGTTATCCCCATTTGTGCCAATCTATCAGGCTTTACCCAAATACGCATCGAATAATTGGCAGCACCCATAACATCAACACGTCCAATGCCTTTTACCCTAGCCAGCTGATCTTTAATATTTATCAGTGCATAGTTGCCAAGAAAATCCTGGTCATATCTTCCATCGGAAGTTAGTGTAAGGGCAAGCATTATATTTGGTAACGACTTCATTGTAGTTACTCCATATTTGGTAACAGCAGCAGGCAATTTAGCTGAAGCTGCTGACACCCTATTCTGTGCCAAAACAGTATTCATATCAGGGTCCGTACCCACATCAAATGAAACCTGGATAACCATGGTACCATCATTGGAATTGGTTGATTTCATGTAAATCATATTGTCAACCCCATTGATTTCTTGCTCGAGGGGTGTAGCAACCGACTCTTCAACGTTTATGGCGTTGGCTCCTGTATATGTTCCCCTTACCTCAACAATTGGTGGTGTTAAGTTTGGATATTGCTCAATGGCAAGTCCAATCAGAGAAACCGTTCCAACAATTACAATTACAATGGCAATAACCATTGCAACAATTGGTCTGTGAACGAAAAAATTTCCTTTGTCTTCAGCCATAGTTTCTAGTATTGAGATTTTGATTTACTCTCAAATTCAATCACCTTAGGTATAATTTCCAATCCGGATCTAACTTTTTGAAGAGCGTCTATAATAACTTTATCATTTGGAGATATTCCAGAACTAATAATCTGCATATCGCCAATTTGTTCGCCAACCTCTACCTGAATGCTATTTACAATATTATCAGAATTAACTACAAAAACAGAATATTGTCCCTGTAATTCGCTAATACATCGTTGAGGTATAAGTAATGCACCTTCAACTTCAGTCATCTTTACTACCACTTTTGCATATTGCCCTGGTTTTAACAATCTATCAGGATTAGGAAATACTGATTCCACAAGTAATGATCCTGTTTGGGGGTCAACTTCTCTGTTAATGAAATTCACATAACCCGGATATTTAAATTTTGATCCATCTGCAAGAATCAGGCTTAATGTTGCTTTTTCTCTTTCTGAACTAATGGTTTTATCATTTATCATTTGCTCATATTCTCTTGCAAGTTTTATATAGTTAGACTCTGTTAAAAAGAATTCAACGCGAACAGTATCAATTGTGGATATTGTATTTAGAATTACTGGGTTTGGTTCTTTACCAACAAACTCTCCAATACGGGCCTGAGTTTTACCAATAACACCATTCAAAGGTGATTTCATCCAACAATAACCTAAGTTAATTTTTGAATAATGAAGGTTTGCTTTCATCGCATCTACATATGCCAAAGAAGCATCATAGGCCGCAACGGCTGCATCCAGATCACTCTTACTTACAGCATTTATTTTGGCAAGAGGCTCAATTCGGTCTAAATCACTTTTAGCTTTGGCTAATCCTGTTTTAGCTTCTGCCAGTTGACTCTCCGAACCAGCTACCTGAGCTTGAAATGGTTCTGGATCTATTGTGTATAGAAGCTGTCCTTTATTTACTTTCCGTCCTTCATCGAAATGAACTCCTTCCAGAAATCCAGATACTCTAGCTCTTATTGGAATATCAGAAGATCCATAAACCTGTCCAACAAACTCATGATAGATAGGTACATCTTTTTGCTCTACATTAACAACTGTAATTTCCTGAGGGCCAGCTTCCTGTTTCTCTTTTTCCGCACAAGAAAATGCGGAAAATGTAATAAGTAAGCTGAGACTGATTTTCAGCATGTAAACGGATAAATTTTTCATAAATAGCGATTTATTGTTATTTCTAGAATTATCATACAGAGATTACAAAAGTAACAGATTTTACATCAAATATTTAGAAATTTCATGTACTAATTGGGTGTTAACAGAATTAAGCACTTTTTGTTAAAATCATGAGTTGAAAAGGTTAAACTATTTCAGCTCTTTTAAACTCTTTTTTTCTGTCAAATAAGTATCTATAAGTAATATGTACTTTTTTAACTTTTCCTCCAATTTGTTCAACTAGTTTTATCATTTTTGGGTTGAAGTCACCTATCCAGTTCATTTCCAAATCAGTGTAGTTAACGCCTTTTGAGACCACATCTTCAAAATACACTATCATACCCTCAGCTACTCCTCTTCCCTGAAATTCAGGTACAACACCAAATATCAATCCCACTGCCCGTGTACAAACTTTTTTTACCTTTAGTAGATAAAGTAACCTAAGTTTATTTAGCAAATTAAATTTACCATTAAACTTGCGCATAATCTGATATAAATCAGGTATCATAATGAAAAAGGCAATGGGTTCATTATTATGATATGCGAATATTATCAATTTTGGATCAATTATTTGCTTCATGGAATTAAAGAGAGCCTTTGACTGTGCCTCAGTAATGGGCTTTACTCCCGGGAATTTAGCCCATGCAGCATTAAAGACTTTCATGAAATTGTCGGCTAATCTATGAGCATTATTCTTATTATGAAATTCAAATGTAACATTTGGATCCTTTCTTATTTTATCAGCTTTTTGCCTGATAATTGGCTCGAAGGAGGTAACATCCAAAGGCAAATGGAAGGTGAACTGATTGAAGAAATTCTGAAAACCATATGATTCAAAAAGTTCATTATAATAGGGATGGTTATATGGCATCTTATAAATGGGCTCATAATAACCTTCCGATAAACATCCCCAAAAATGCTCACGGGATCCAAAATTAATGGGGCCATCCATTGCTTCCATACCTTTCGACTCCAGCCAGTTTTTTGCTGCATCAAATAGTATGGCCGAGGCTACTGTGTTATTTATACAGTCAAAGAAGCCACATCCACCCGTTGGTTGATAGTTTTTTACTGCTGTCTTATTATCATAAAAGGCTGCAATCCGACCAGCAATATTCTTGTTTGAATCCACTAAAATCCATCTGATTGCATCACCTCTCTTAAATAATTTATTTTTTTTTGGGTCAAATACCTTCTCAATATCTTCATCCAGTGGTCTGATCCAGTTACTTTCATTTTTATACAAAGTTTGCGGAAAATTCAGGAAATCATTAATATGATCTTTTCTTGTAACTTGTATTAATTCAAATGCTTTTTCCATGGTGATTATTTGAAATCAATCAAAAATAAAAAATACTTATTATATCTTATGCATCAGCGTGTTTTTTTGCATTTTGTTAACAGATTTTTGGTTGTGAAAACATAACAATTTAAAATCATTATTAATTCGTAAAAAACTTGTCACATTGTACTATGAAGTTGATAATCATTATATTTTTGCACAACGTTAATAATGAGTTAAGCTGAAAAACTAAATGTCAAAGAATTTATATATAGCTGCTGCAGAAAAGGAAGCAGGCAAGTCCATGATTGTTCTTGGGATAATGGATTTTCTTTCTCGACACATCGAGAAAATTGGATTTTTTCGTCCCATAGTCAGGTCTGGCGTTACCGATAATCATATTAGATTAATTTCTTCCAGGTATAACTTGAAGTTTAGTTACAACTCGATGTATGGTTTAACTAGTGATGAGATGTTAGAGTTTCATCAAACTGGCGATACTGAAGGGGTATATTCTAGAATTCTGGATAAATATAAAGCTCTTGAAGAAAAATGTGATTTTATTCTTGTTGAAGGCAGTGATTTCAGGAGTTATCTAAGTACATATGAATTTGATTTTAATATCCAGGTTGCTAATAACCTTGGGTGCCCCATAATCTCCATAGTTAGTGGTAGTAACAAGGACGTTTCTGAAGTTTCAGAATCCATTCAGATTATGCATCGCGTATTGCAGGATGAAAAATGTATTCA
>CALCGQ010000332.1 GCA_937901015.1 uncultured Bacteroidota bacterium
CGGATTACTATATCATATATTATATACTTCTAGAATAAATATGAAATACCAATATTAATTCCTAACCATGAATATGAAGGATTATTTTTGGTTTTGGCAGCCATATTATATTTGAAATTTACGTTTAATCCTGTATTACCGCTACCAAATGGCATAACAACACCAACTTCAGGAGCAAATCCAAAATGCCAATCTTTTCCCTGGGTGTAATAGATACCCATAAAGTCTCTTGACTCTATATAATACGTACCAACCCCAACACCAATATATGGCTGAATTTGACCTTGAGAAAAATAATAATGTCCAGTTACCATTAGAGGCATTGTATTAAGATATCTTCTTTTGTATCCATATATTGATTTGGTTCCATCCTCAGATACAGTAGTCACAAATCCTAAGTTCTCATAGAAAACACTATAACCACCAATACCACCAATTGCAATACTTTGAGTTACAAATCCACGACCTTCGATTGAAAAACCACGGAAACTAGGCTGACCAATAAAGTCCTTTGTGTCGCCCATTGGGAACCCCATATTCCAATCAAAATTCCAAATTCCACCACCTTGACCAAATGAGGATATGCCAAGTAGTACTACAAAAATTCCTGTTAAAAATATTTTATTTTTTTTCATTTTCTTACTGTTTTTCGGTGTTACTAATTGGTTTTGATTTCCGGGGATAACTCAAATGCTTTGTCAATGCCGGCGGTAACTCTGTTCTTATCTGAACCACTGCTAAGCACACCAGTAACTCCCGATGCCCAATAAATAGGCGTAACAGTATCATTACCAATCACTCTATAGTCATCAGGGTCGGCCATCTCGATTAATAAAGTTCCAGTAGTATATGATGTATATGTTGGATAACCCCACCAATATCCTGGAGGATAATAACCAGGGTAACCAGGGTAGTAATAATCAACTTCACGAGAGGATTTCTTCCAATATCCCCATCCCCATCCCCAACCTGGGTAATATGGATACCACCATCCAACAGAAACTGTTGTAACTGATATTGCTGCGGATGAAATTCTAATATCTGGTTTTGTTGGGTGATCTTCGAATACTCTTGTATATCCTGCGTTTGCCATATTTGTTGCGATAGTCGCAATAATATCATCATTGTATTTAACTAATGAATGATCAGACGTGTCATCACGAACCGGATACACTGTATCAGACATGTAATATGTTTTCAAAGTTGTAAAATCTACAGAATCATAATAACTTGCCATTACAATGTCTGTCTCACTAACTGAAAGATTATCGTTTGGGTAACATGATGATAATGAAATTACTACAAACGAAATAAGAGTTACAAGTAGTGTTTGTATGAGTGATAATTTTTTAAGCATATTTTTCAATTTTATACTGATTTGTTTATGTTATTTTGGATTTTAGTGTTGCAAATGTATAATAAATCTAAATAAGGATTAAGTTTTTTTATCCAAATTTTAGTTATTATTACTGCCGAACTTAAATGTTGCAGATAAATATATATTTAAGCCAAAGTAATATACATCCATTTTATCTTCCAATTGACCTTGCAGCACATGTTTATTGTTTGGATTATATTCTACAGGATCAGTAAAGTTTGCTAATTGGCGCTGGTTTTTGTCATAACCAAACGAAAGTTCTCCGCCTGCAACAAGTAAATACTTTTTAAGAAGATAGAATTGAACTCCACCTGTATAATGGTAAATGTTTATATTAGTGGTGTTTATCTTGTTATAGTTATCATACTTTCCATAGTCAGCCCCATTTATATTATTGAAATCGGTACGGAAACCATTAAGAAACATGAGGTTTTCGCTTAACTGCCATTTGTAACCTATGGCAACATTTAATACTGGTTTAGCAACATCAGCAATGGATAGCCAATCTTTATTTTCAAGTTTATCATAAACTAAGGAGGAGGTAATGTTTTCACTAATCGGAGCATCTATCATTTTGTAAGGCTTTATTCCATGAAAATACTCTATGGTAAAGTATAATCTATTCTCCTCTTTATTAACCTCATGTATAAATCCAAAGGAAAGGGAGAATGGATATTTTAGGCGAGATGTAATATCAGATTTTGTAAGACCATTTACAATGACGTATGATGGAACCTTTAGACCTGTTTCTGGATCAGTGATATTTGCGATTTTTTCCATTCTGCTAGTTTCCTTGCCTGAAGAGAATACTGACAGTGAACCTGAGGTAAAGTTTAGCCCAAAGCGCCAGTTCTCTCTAACGTATGATATGCCAAGTTTTGCAATAATTCTATAATCGGTGAATTTGAAGTCTTCCGTATATGATCCTTCTGAAACTAATGCAGGACTCGGAACGGTATCCATCCAAACAGTATCAGTTGTAGAGAATGCAAGTGTTGTGGTTTCAGTCCTGTATGATATATATGCTGCTGAAACGAATAAGCTTAATCCAATTTTGAGTTTATCATTTATATCGTAAGAGCTGGCAATTCCGAACCAACTATCTTGATAATCAAGGAAATATTTAAAGGAAACATTATAGTTTTCCATACCAGGATTACCTTTAAGTATGTCCATTTCCTCTGATTTATAATAACTTAAATCGAACCTTTCCTTCATTCTAGTCAGAGCTGAGAGGGCAAAGGCAAATTTGCTATTTTTCGGGCGGTAACTATAAGATAAGAATTGGGGTTGAACATTAAAACTAACATTAGTCATGTTTATACCACTACCTAATGCATCAGTAAAATGATAAATACCCCATGTAAAAAGCGTGGCTGCGAAAGATAAATTACCACCATTTTTTATCTCACTTATTGTTGCAGGATTGTAATAAATGGAAGTGTTACCACCGTCACCTGCTACAACTGCTCCTGATAATAATGAAGACTGTGAATTAAAATTCAATGCCCAATAGTGGTTCATTAATTGGGCATTAGCGATATGGCTAATAAACAATGATCCAACTAACAATAAGTAGAGTTTATATTTGCTCTTCACAGAAGTTCTTTTACTAAAACACTAAATTAGTAAAAAAACCAAAGTTTTTAAACAAATACAAAACTAATGTTGCAACAAAATTATAATGGTAAATAGAAATAATATTTCAGATCATTCAGCCTACTCAATGCCGGAAAAGTATTTCATAAATTGAACTCTTTCCCATGCAGCAGGATTTTCAGGAGCTTTTACACTCATTTTTCCTCTAAAGTCATCAACAGTTTTAAAATCTTTGGATTGCATCCAATCTTCGATATCCTTAAGTATTATCGAGATTTCTTTTAGCCCTTTCTTGTATAGTACGGAAGCAATTTGTACTGTAGTAGCACCGGCAAGTAGCAGTTTAATAGCAGCTTCACCATTATGCACACCGGTACTTGAACTAATATCACAATCAACTTTATTGCTTAACATGGCTGCCCATCTTAATGATTGAGCCAGATCTGCGGGTGAGCTAAATACGTTTGAACTTTTAACTTCAAAATTATTAATGTCAATATCAGGTGAGAAAAATCTGTTGAATAGAACAAGACTTTTAATCTTTGTCCATGATAGCATTTCCATTGTCTTTGCTAGTCCTGAGAAGTAATAACTCAGTTTTATGGCAACAGGTATTTTGATAATTGATGTGATTTTATTGACAATGTCAAAATAAACTTTCTCATTATCTGTACTGCTCTTTTTTGGATCAGATGGAAGAACGAAAATATTCAACTCAAGTGCATCTGCGCCAGCTTCTTCTATTTTCTTGGCAAAATTCACCCATTCACTATTGCTCATGCAATTTATTGAGGCGATAATTGGTATCTTTACATTTGACTTACAACTCTTGATTAAATCAAGATAGATAGCAACATCATTTTCCGTACTGTAATTTTGAATATAGTCCTGAGCCTCAGGGTAGTAATTAGAGAAATCACCTTGGTCAAATGTTTGATTTGCAACCTGGTTAATCTGTTCTTCAAAGAGAGACTTTAGAACAACAGCTCCAGCACCTTCCTTTTCAATTTCAATAATATTTTCAACGGAATTTGTTAAGCCCGAACTTCCAACGATAATAGGGTTTTTAAGTTTTAAACCCATGTAAGTTGTTTCCAGATTTGCCATTTATGAAAGATTTAAATATTAGAAACTAAAGAGCTGTAAAAATAGCAACTTATAACTTATAAAGTTGCCTCGAATAAAATTAAAAACAATTCTAAATAAGTGATTATTTTTTGAAAGTTTCACTTTTCAATTTGATTATGACAAAAGTCGGAGCGGTGTTATTATATTTGCCTCGTATTAAACGAAGGGTTGTTACTTGAAAAGAATACTAATTATACAAACTGCTTCACTTGGGGATGTAATACTAAGCACTCCATTGGTGGAAAAACTACATCATTTTTATCCCAATGCCAAAATTGATTTTCTGTTAAAATATGGTTATGAAGGTGTTCTTAGGCGACATCCATATATTCATCATGTAATAGTTTGGGATAAAACAGAAAAAAAATACCAGAATTTATTCCAGCTGATAAGCATATTTAGGGAAAAAAAATACGATATGGTTATAAATGTTCAGAGGTTCTTTTCGTCTGGATTAATAACTGCTTTTTCAGGAGCTAAAGTAAAGGTTGGGTTTAGTAAAAACCCTCTTTCCTTACTCTTTACAAAAAGGTATAAACATACAATTGGTATCTCCTCAGATAATCCTCATGAAACTGAGCGTAATCTGAAACTTATTGAACACTACACCGACGATTCTTACTACCCTATGAAGCTATATCCACTAAAGCATCATATGGCTAAAGTTAGTCAATATAAAACAAAGCAATATATTACCTTATCTCCTGCTTCATTATGGTTCACAAAGCAGTTCCCAAAGGAGAAGTGGGTTGAATTTGTTTCATCGTTGGACAAGGACTTAACCGTATATCTTCTTGGATCACCCAAGGAGAAAAGCTTGTGTGATGAGATCATTACTGAGTCAAAACATACTAATAGTCTCAATTTAGCTGGTAAACTGTCATTTTTGGAATCAACTGCTTTGATGAAAGATGCAATTATGAACTACGTAAATGATTCGGCACCAATGCATATGGCATCAGCGGTCAATGCTCCAGTTGCAGCAATTTATTGTTCTACTGTACCTGAGTTTGGATTTGGACCTAAATCAAATAACTCACATATAATACAAGTGGAAGAAAAACTCTCGTGCAGGCCTTGTGGATTACATGGACTAAAGAAATGTCCAAAAGAACATTTTGAATGTGCCTCTAAAATTGAAAATAATCAGTTGTTAGAATGTTTAGAATAATAATTACACTTTAAATAAAGGAAAACATGAGTTTGGAATTGGAAATATCAAAATCGGTCGACTTGCTAAAGAAGGGTAAAATTTTACTTTATCCAACTGATACTATTTGGGGAATAGGTTGTGATGCCACAAACTCTAAATCAGTTCAAAAAATATATAAGCTGAAGGGGCGTAGCGAAAGTAAAGGAATGATTGTACTATTAGATAGTCCTGAAAAATTAAGCAAGTATCTAAAGGATGTACCGCCAATTGCCTACGACTTGATAGAGAATTCAAAGACACCCCTTACAATTGTGTATCCAGGAGCGAAAAACTTAGCAAAGAATATTATTGCTGAAGATGGGTCAATTGCCATTAGGATAATAAATGATGAATATTGTACCGAAATAATTAGATTGCTTGATAAACCTTTGGTTTCAACATCAGCTAACTTTTCTGATCAGCCAACAGCTGCTACATTTGGGCAGATAGTTGATGGTATTAAGAATGGCGTTGATCATGTTGTTACTGTTTTTCAGGATAAAGTGAGATCTGTTAAATCATCCACAATCATCAGGTTGGAGAATGATGGAGCTTTTACTGTTTTAAGAGCATAGCTGATATGAGGGTAGCGCAAATTCAATTTGAACCTAAACTTGGAGATTGTAGTTATAATCTTAAAAGGATTATCAATTTCTTATCCCAGTGCAAAGATGTTGACCTGATTGTACTTCCTGAATTGGCTAATTCAGGATATTTATTTGATGGAAGAGATCATGCGCTCGAAGTAGCTAATCAGCTTTCATGTCTTAATTATTTAGATTCTTTAGCAGAGTTCTCATCTGCCAATGATGTGTTCATCGTAAGTGGTTATCTTGAAAAAGTGGATGATAAGTTGTATAATTCATCAGTTTTTATCTCACCTGATGGAAGTAGAGGGAACTATCGGAAGATTCACCTTTTTATGGATGAGAAAAAAATATTTGAACCTGGTAATCTTGGTTTACCACTTTTTAATATTGGCAATTACAAACTTGGTATGCTAATTTGTTTTGATTATTTGTTTCCAGAGATATGGAGAATAATGGCACTAAAGGGTGCTGATTTAATTGTGCATCCGTCAAATTTAATAACCCAGAACGCATATATTGTTGTTCCTGCTCAGGCTTTGATGAACGGATATTATGTAATCACATCAAATAGAATTGGTCGTGAAGGTGAAATAATATTTTGCGGAAAATCTCTTGTTGTTGATCCTCGTGGAAATATTGTGAATACATTAGGTGCGTTAGATGAAGGAATCCTTTATACAGATATTGACCCAAAATTATCACAAAACAAGATGATTACCTCAGGTAACCATATTTTTCACGACCGTAGGCCAAAAGAGTATATGGATTTGTATGATCTATAGGTATGTGTATTTAATTATCTTGTAAAAAACGATTTCTTGTAAAAATACATTTGTGATCATATTTGTTCATACAATCTCTTCATTAGGTTAAATTTTAAAGGTGTTGAATAAAAGTATTATACTCAAAAACCTGTTTCCTAACAAGTTGTTTTAAGAAAATCAGAAAATTTATATGCCTAATTATTGACAAATAAAAATAATGCTTTATATTTGCATTGCTTGTTTTGTTTGTTTTTCATAATTGGGCCCACCCAATAGACCGCCTGGTCTGGGTGGGTTTTTTGTTTTTAACCAACTAACAATGAAAAAAAGCTAATGCTTCTACTTCTTCTGATATGCTATTACTTAACTCATATCCGCTCATTCGGATTTGCAATCCGGATGCAAGTTATTACTATCTAAACATTTTAAAATTAAGGATTTATAATCCAAATATGATATCTGAATGATACACCTTTGATAATGGGTCAACCTACCTATTCAACATTATAGATTTCTCCTTCTTCGCTAATACTAACCGGTTTAAATACCTCTTCAGCTTCCTGTTTTATTATACTCAAGTCTTCATTCCTAGCAGAAAAATGGCCAAGTAACAAACTACCTACTCTTGCTTTTTTTGCGATTTTTGCAGCATCACCAGATGTTGAATGAAACTTCTCATATGCTTTTTCTTGCATGCTATTATCAAAAGTAGCTTCATGATAAATGAGGTTTGCATTCATAACATAATTGATAATGGACTCATCGTATCTTGTATCCGAACAAAATGCATAGGAACGAGGATCAGAAGGAGAAATGGTTATATCCTTATTTTTAATAAGTTTTCCTGCCCCGTCAGTATAATCACAACCACTTTTTATTGATTTCATAGCTTCAATTGATGGATTATACTCATCGATAAATGTCTTTTTGATATTTCTTGGTTTAGGCTTTTCCTGAAATCTGAATCCGTAAGTAGGCACTCTATGTGTCATCGGAAAAGAGAATACTGAAACAGCTGTGTTTTCAAATATTAAAGTGCTATGATTACTCTCTAAATAATGAAATATAAGTTTGTAGCTAAGAATGGTATGTGCAACTTCTAACTGAATTCTAATGAGTTTTTCCAGTTGCGGAGGTGCATAAATATTCAGAGGTTTTTCTCTGCCAAGAAGATGATAGGTAGATATTAGTCCAATTAAACCGAAGAAATGATCGCCATGGAGATGGCTAATAAATATATTGTTAATCTTTTGATACTTTATTCCATGGATAATGAGCTGCATTTGAGTTCCTTCACCACAGTCAACGAGGAAATACTCATTGTTAATTATGACAATCTGACTTGATAGCTTCCTTGTTTTAGTAGGTATAGCAGCAGAATTACCTAATATTATTATCTGGAATTTTGATTTACTGGCCATGGTCAAAGGTATAAAATAGTGGTATTCTTTATTATGGTTACATAAAAAAAGTCCCCCCGTTACCGAGAGGACTTATATATGGTATAAATAAGTTAATCCTTATTTTTTCCCTGCTTTTTCTTCTTTTTCGATTTCACTCTTAAGATTAGCAAGAACGTCTAAGTCACCGAAAGTTGTTTTTTCAACTTTTTCGTTAACTTTCTTCATTGCACGTTTTGATTTTTGATTTTCAGAGTCTGTTCTTTCAGCGTTTTTCGCTTTTGTTGCTCTTGGATCTTCTTCAAATAAACGTGTATGTGAAAGGATAATCTTTTTATTTTCCTTAGAGAATTCAATTACCTTAAATTCAGCTGTTTCCTCACCTTTAATGTTGGTGCCATCTTCTTTCTTCAGGTGACGCATAGGAGCAAATCCTTCAACGCCATATGGAAGAGATACTAAAGCTCCTTTATCATGGAGGTTAATAACTGTACCTTGGTGTACTGAGTCTACTGTAAATACTGTTTCGAATACATCCCAAGGATTTTCCTCAAGTTGTTTATGTCCTAGGCTTAGACGACGATTTTCCTCATCTATGTCAAGTACCATAACTTCGATTTCTTCACCAATTTTGGTAAATTCTGCTGGATGCTTGATCTTTTTAGACCAGCTTAAGTCACTAATGTGAATTAATCCGTCTACACCTTCTTCGATCTCAACAAAAATTCCAAAGTTTGTAAAGTTTCTAACAGTAGCTTTATGTTTAGAATTAACTTGATATTTCTCACGAATTGCACTCCATGGATCTGGAACAAGTTGTTTCATACCTAGCGACATTCTTCTTTCTTCGCGGTCAAGTGTTAAGATAACAGCTTCTACTTCATCACCTACAGATAGGAAATCCTGTGCAGTGCGTAGGTGCTGTGACCATGACATCTCGCTAACGTGTGTAAGTCCTTCAACGCCAGGTGCAATTTCGATAAACGCACCATAATCAGCAAGAACAACAACTTTACCATTAACTTTATCACCAACTTTAAGATCTTCTGAAAGAGAATCCCATGGGTGAGGAGTAAGTTGTTTAAGACCAAGAGCGATACGTTTTTTGTTTTCGTCAAAGTCAAGGATAACAACTTTAAGTTTTTGATCAAGTTCAACAACTTCTTCTGGGTGCTTAATACGCCCCCAACTAAGGTCGGTAATGTGAATTAAACCATCAACACCACCAAGGTCTATAAATACACCATAGGTTGTAATGTTTTTGGCAATACCTTCAAGTACCTGTCCTTTTTCAAGTTTGGCAATAATATCAGCTCTTTGTTGTTCAAGTTCATCCTCGATAAGAGCTTTGTGAGATACAACAACGTTTTTGTATTCATGATTGATTTTAACCACTTTGAATTCCATGGTTTTATCAACATAAATGTCATAGTCTCTAATGGGTTTAACATCGATTTGTGATCCTGGTAAGAATGCTTCAATACCAAATACATCAACGATAAGTCCACCTTTTGTGCGGCATTTAACGTAACCGTTAATAACTTCTTCTTTATCATGTGCTTCGTTTATACGATCCCATGATTTAAGGATACGAGCTTTTTTATGAGAAAGAATCATCTGACCGTTAGTGTCTTCTTGATTTTCAACATAAATGTCAACTTTGTCACCAATTTTGATATCAGGATTATACCTGAATTCGTTAAAAGCAACAATGCCGTCAGATTTGTACCCAATATTAATAACTACCTCACGATTGCTGATACCAACAATAGTACCGTCAATTACTTCATGTTCAACGATTGAACTTAAAGAACCAGCATAAATATCTTCTAATTTAGTTCTTTCGGCTGAAGAGTAATTGTCTTGTTTTCTTTGAAGAGCATCCCAATCAAACTCAACAGGAATATTTGCTTCAGCAGCAACTTCTTCTTCTTGTGCTATGAAATCAACTTCTTCTTCAACTTTTACTTCTGGTGCAACTTCTGGAGTTTTCTCAACAACAGTTTCTTCAACTACTGCTTCTACTTCTGGGGTTGCTTCTACTTCAGGGGTAACTTTTTCTTCGGTAGGTTGTGCAGCTACTTCTTCATTTTCAGCAGGTTCGGTAGCTTTGTTTTCTAATTCTGACATTAAAAATTATATGTGCTTCAAAATCAACAGCCCGGTACTTGTGATTCGAAACCGATTAAACATTAGTTAAGTGATTTTAATAATTTGGTACATAATTGATTACCAAATTTCCGGACACCTTAAAATCGGGCTGCAAAAGTACTGATATTTATTTAATTACAAAAATTTATTTGCCATAAAAATAGAGGAGCAATTTTGTACTATATTTGCCGCGTTAATTTAAAGATTTGATCTTAGGTAATTAGCAGATACACAAATCATTAAAAATTAGAATAATGTCATTAAACTGTGGAATAATTGGGTTAACCAATACTGGTAAAACAACAATCTTTAATTGTATGTCGAATACAAAAGCACAAAGCTCAAATTATGCCTTTAGTGCCACGAAGTCAAATATTGGTATTGTTAATGTTCCCGATCCCAGATTATATAAACTTGATGATCTAGTAAAATCAGAAAAGGTAATTCCGGCAACAGTGGAGATTGTTGATGTACCCGGACTAGCTAAAGGAGCAAGTGAAGGTGAAGGTGTTGGTAATAAGTTCTTGGCTGACATTCAGCAAACAGATTCTATTATACATGTATTGAGATGTTTTGATGATGAGAATCTTGCTCACATCGAAGGGTCTGTTGACCCTGTTCGTGATCTAGAGATTGTTGATTTTGAACTTCAGGTACGTGATCTTGACCTGATAGTTCGTAAAATCGAACGACTAGAAAAACTTACTAAGTCAGGTGACAAGGATGCGAAAAAAGGTGTGGCAGCCCTATTGAAATATAAAGCACATCTTGAAAATTTTGGTAATGCTCGCACAGCTCCCGTTGATGATGGAGATGAGTTTTACATAAAAGATATGCAGCTACTTACTGAAAAAACAGTACTCTATGTTTGTAATGTTGATGATACTTCGGTAACTTTTGATAATGATTATGTGAAAAAAGTAAAAGAGTTTCTGGGTGAAAATGAAAATGTAATTGTTGTTGCCGGTGAGCTTGAAGCTGAGATATCAGAACTTGAGGATGAAGATGATAGATTGGAGTTTTTGACTGATGCAGGCCTAGAAGAGCCAGGTGTTAACAGACTCGTCAGGGCTGCTTATGATGCGCTTAATCTACAATCATTCTTCACTGCAGGGCCTAAGGAAGTTAGAGCATGGACCATTAAAAAAGGTATGAAAGCTCCCGAAGCTTCAGGTGTAATTCATAGTGACCTTGAACGTGGATTTATTCGTGCAGAAGTGATAAAATATGACGATTTTATTAAGTATGGTTCAGAACAGGCTGTTAAGGAATCAGGAAATTTCCATGTTGAAGGCAAAAATTACATTGTTGACGATGGTGATGTTATGCATATTAGGTTTAATGTATAAGATGTGAATTTATTTAACCCTGTTTCAAGTGTCCTCACTTGAAATACCGATGCTGTATTCATGGATACATACAGCAGGAGGTTGACATAAGAAAACTTCAAGCTTGGACGCTTGAAGCAGGTCTTTAAAAAAAGCTGCAAGCGAATATACTTGCAGCTTTTTTCTGTTCTATTTACCAATGTTGAATTCTAATCGTTCTTAAAAATGAATTCTCCATTTTTAATATCAACTAATATTTTCTCATTGGGAAGAAGTTTACCAGCTAATATCATTTTTGATAGTTGATTTAGAATCTTGCGTTGAATTACTCGTTTCAATGGTCGGGCTCCAAATAATGGATCATAACCAATCTCTGCAACCTTATCAATTGCTGCTTCTGTAATGTCAATGCTGATATTGTTTTTTTCAAGCATTGCCTTTACACCATTAAACTGAAGTTTGACAATGTCATTTGTTTCATTTCTGGTTAAAGGTTTGAACATGATTACCTCATCAATACGATTTAAAAACTCAGGACGAATCGTTTTTTTCAATAAGTCCATAACTTCTGTTTGTGTCTTTTCTATTTTCGTATCCCGATTTACTTCAGTTAGCCCAGCAAGGTTATCCTGGATAATATGAGACCCAATATTGGATGTCATTATAATAATTGTGTTTTTAAAATCAACAACACGTCCTTTATTATCAGTTAATCGACCGTCATCCAATACCTGAAGTAGGATGTTAAATACGTCAGGGTGAGCTTTTTCAATTTCATCAAGCAATACAACGGAATATGGTTTACGTCGCACCGCTTCGGTTAGCTGACCACTTTCATCATAACCTACATATCCCGGAGGTGCACCAATTAGTCTGGAAACAGAATGTCGTTCTTGATATTCTGACATATCTATCCTAATCATTGCATTTTCATTGTTAAATAGAAAATCCGCAAGTGCTTTTGCCAACTCCGTTTTGCCAACCCCGGTAGTGCCAATAAATATGAATGATCCAATGGGCCTTTTTTCATCCTGAAGTCCAGCACGACTTCGTCTTATTGCATCGGATATTGCTTCAATTGCATCATCTTGTCCAATCACTCTGGTATGAAGTTCAGATTCTAAGGTAAGAAGTTTTTCCCTCTCACTTTGAAGCATTCTGCTAACCGGAATACCTGTCCATTTTGATATCACATCGGCGATGTCTTCAGCATTAACCTCTTCGTTTATCATTGGGTTGTCGCCTTGTAATTCTGATAACTGAGCTTTGTATGACTCTATACTGGCCTGTATATCCTGTAGTTTACCATATCTGATTTCAGCAACTTTTCCAAAATCGCCATCACGTTCAGCCTGTTCGGCTACTATTTTATAGTCTTCCTGTTCTTGTTTCAACTGTTGGATATTGTCAACAAGTTGTTTCTCAGCTTGCCATGCAGCCTTTAAACTGTTTCTTTCTTCATTCAGGTTGGCGAGGTTCTCTTTGATTGCCTCCATTTTCAGAGCATCCTTCTCTCGTTTTATTGCTTCTCTTTCTATTTCCAGTTGACGAATTTTTCTCTCAACAATTTCCAGCTCTTCAGGAACAGAATTAATCTCAAGCTTTAGTTTTGATGCAGCTTCATCAATTAAGTCAATGGCTTTATCAGGTAAGAATCTATCCGTAATATATCTTTGAGATAATTCAACAGCGCTTATAATTGCTTCATCTTTAATTCTTACTTTATGATGAGTTTCATATTTATCTTTAAGACCACGAAGAATAGCTATGGCCGACATTGTATCAGGTTCATTAATTATAACCTGTTGAAACCTTCTTTCAAGTGCCTTATCCTTTTCAAAGAACTTCTGGTATTCCTTTAGGGTAGTGGCACCGATGGCTTTTAGTTCGCCACGAGCCAAAGCTGGTTTTAGTATATTGGCAGCATCCATTGCACCCTCTCCTTTACCTGCACCAACCAGAGTATGTATCTCATCTATAAAGAGTATTATGTTTCCAGCTTTCTTTACTTCATC
>CALCGQ010000333.1 GCA_937901015.1 uncultured Bacteroidota bacterium
ATAAGAGTTTGTTTAATGCACCTGATAATTGGATAAGTGAACAATTTGATTTTCCACTGTCCTTTGCACCATCAATAAACTACATAGGTTATGAAGATTTACGATTCGCACCAGGATGGTCCGATACTACTAGCAATGAATTATGGACATATACTTTTATATGGTATGTTGAAAAAGATTCCAAACTATCAGAACAGAAGTTGGAAAACGAACTTGAGATGTATTTTGATGGTCTAATGGGAGTCGATTATGCTGAAAAATCGGATACAGCCGGACCCCAAAAAACAGTTTGCAATTTTGTAGGTACCAAGGAAGGTTTTCAGGGTAGTATACAAGTTTATGATGCTTTTTCTAGCAAAGATGAAATGACACTAAATGTAAAAGTTAGTGAAGCTTACTGTTCAGAGGATAAAAAACAGCTTATACTATTTCAGTTATCACCTAGGAGTTTTGATGATGACACATGGGAGATATTTAATGATGTGAAACTAACAGTGGATTGTGATTAATATTGAATTGCAAAAGAGAACGTTTCCATGTTAAAAAGAAAC
The DNA here is from genome assembly GCA_937901015.1 of uncultured Bacteroidota bacterium. GTDB lineage: Bacteria > Bacteroidota > Bacteroidia > Bacteroidales > F082. Next base: position 552 of record CALCGQ010000333.1, read on the forward strand.
TATAATGAAAAGAATCGAGCTTTTTGAGTTTGAAGATTTTAATTGGCTGCCCAATGTTATAAGAGCTGGCACAACTAACCTGATTGTTGTTTTTCATAAACTAATGGGCACTGCAGAAGTTGTTTCCAGCCTGATTCTTAGTGTAAAAAAGAGCTATAATTTTAAGCAGATTGTAGACCTGGGATCAGGGTCCGGTGGTGCAATGCCTGAAATTTTCAAACAGATCAGCAAAGAGAATAAGAATCTAAAACTAATACTTACCGACCTGCATCCCAATAGGCATATTGTTGAGGGAATAAACAAAGGTAAAAATGATAATATGGAGTATTTCCCCGATTCGGTTAATGCTGCAAATATTGGTGATGCACCATCAGGCCTAAAAACTATGATAGCCAGTTTTCATCACATGAAACCTGAAATAGCAAAAAAGATTTTGATATCGACAGAGGCTAACAAAGAACCAATTTTGATTTATGAAGTAGCAAAAAACACAATCCCTACAATTGTATGGTGGCTGTTTTTGCCAGTCTCCTTAATAATTCTAATACTTATGTCGTTGGTTATGACATTATTTGTACGGCCCCTTAAGTTTTCACAGATTCTATTTACCTATCTTATTCCAATTATTCCACTTGTTTATGCATGGGATGGTCAAGCATCTTTAATGAGGACCTATACTTTTAAAGATATTAAGGACCTGATTGGTAATTCTGATGGGAATGAATACCATTGGATTATTGATGATGCAGAAAAAGCAAATGGTAAGAAAATAGGCTACTATATTATTGGTTATCCGAAAACGTCAAAGGGTAATTAGCCGTATTATTTTGGGTTTTGAGGATATATGGTATAGGGAATTAAGATTTTCATCAAATATCAATATTGAATTCAACTCAATTGTAAAATATTAAATGTACGGAAGAGTACAATTACTTAGCTTAATTATATTCCCCCATACCCAAATACGCATATTCCCATATACCATAAAATGATTTACCTACTCATCTTTTTCATTCTAATAAATTATTCCCATTATTCTCAATAATGCTTTACAATAGTTTGTAATTTTATTCTTCCGCAGACGTACAACTTTTACCTAAAAAATTACGTCTACCGGATTACAGATGGTTATTAGCGAAAAGGAGCTCATTAAGCTTTGCCAACGCAAAAAGGCAAAAGGCCAGAAGTTGCTGTATGAAAAATATTACCGCAATTTATTGGGAATTTGTATGCGTTATGCGAAAAGCAAGGATGAGGCCGAAGATACTCTTCAGTTGGGCATGATACGGATCTTTCAAAGTATCAATTCATATTCAGGTTCAGGCTCATTTGAAGGATGGATGAAACGTATAATAATAAACATAGCGGTTGATAATTTTAGAAAGAATAGTAAGCATTATCATCATCGTGATATTGACGATTTTAACGTGCATTCGGATATTGTTACAGAATTGCCAAATAACATAGAGGTTAAAGAAATACTTAATACAATTCAACAATTGCCAGATGGTTACCGTATGGTTTTTAACTTGTATGCAATTGAAGGATATACACATAAAGAGATTTCCATAAAACTAGGTATTAGCGAAAGCACATCAAAAACCCAACTTCTAAAGGCACGTATCAGCCTTAGAAAAAAACTACAGGCAATGAATCAACTGCCTTCTCAAAAAGTACTGGCCGATGGATAATAAATTTGAAAATATAGACAACTATTATAAGGAGAATCTGGAGAACTACTCCGAAGATTCCCATAAGGATATTTGGAAAGAGATGCGATGGACTTTATTCTGGATGCGCTACAAGTGGATCCTGGGAATTAGTGCAATTATCCTGTTTCTTGGAGTTGGCGGGTTAATTTATTCCGGTTACCAAAACTCTGATATTCTTGATAATTACACAACTTATAATACTGAGATATCATCAATTAAAATAGCCAATTACGAATCCATACCTGAAAAAGAAGTTGTAACCAACAATGAAGACCTTGGTAGTTCATCAGAAAACACTAATAATGAAAATAGTAACTCACCTTTCAATGAACCAGCATCAATTGATGAATCAACAACTATTAATGAGCCAGCACCTGCTGTAATATCTAATTCAATGGTTTCAATAAATATAGGGAAAACAAATCTTGAAATTGAACAGCTTGAAAATGTAATAACGGAAAATTCTTTATCTGATCATACATATCGTATTACTGAGATCCTTGTTCAAACACCAATGGATAGTAAGGAATTGGTTGCAAAATTATCAAAGGATTCTGATACTATTTTCGGTCAAAATATAAACGCAAGGGATATTGCTTCAGAAAATAGAAAAGGAGTTTTGTCGATGATATTATATGCAGGACCTGCATATTCAAATACTTCCATTACCGGGAATAATGCAGAATACCTGAGTTATCGAAATGCAAATGAAACAAATCATAGTAGCTGGTCGATGGGTGGTGAAGTAAAACTAAATATTAAAAACTGGATAATTACTAGCGGGTTATCATACTCGGTTTATAATCAGCAAAGGTCATATATGCATAATTATCAGGAGTATTCTCCTGGGGATAGTTACTATGACTATGATACCACATGGAACTGGTTTTTTGATCCGCCAGAAATAGGCGTTCCAATTATTGTTGGCATAGATAGCAGTTGGGTAAAGGTTTATAATGATATTACCATCGACAATTCAGGCATTAACCAGATTACGTATATTGAAATTCCATTATTGATAGGTTATAGATTCAATGCAAATATGTTTTCAATTGAAATCAATACTGGAACATATTTAGGGTTTCTGTTAAATTCCAATATAAAAGTACCTGATTTCGCAAACAATATTGATCTTGTGGAACCTCAGTCAACTAGAAATACTATGGTAAACTTTGCATTTAATACATCTCTTTATTATCATCTTAACAGGAAAACAAGCCTCTATTTATCACCTTATTATAAGCAAAATTTGAATTCTGTTTTTAACGATGATTATCCGGTTAATCAACGAATCAAATCTTATGGCATTAATTTCGGAATTAGCCTAAGCTTTTAGTAGTTTTGACATAGTATTAATCATCAAAATCGAACCTTGAGGCTTCTATTAATAATATCTATAGTAGCAATAACTACTGCCAATTTATATGGTCAGGAACGGTCAATGGTTTGGTATTTTGGAAACCATGCAGGGTTAGATTTCTCCGAAGGGGAACCAAGGGAACTTACCGATGGCTCCATGATAGCTGAAGCAGGGTGTACAAGTATTTGTGACACTTTGGGCAATTTGCTTTTTTACACAAATGGAAAAAAAGTGTGGAATAAAGATCATCAACAAATGCCCTCAGGTGATAGTTTGAATGGCAGTCAGATTCTTAATCAAAATAGTATAATAACCCCTCTTCCCGGCTCGGATTCAATTTATTATTTGTTCACAATTAGCGATCTTGATTCTATTAAAGGTTTTAACTATTCGATAATTGATATTAGTCTTGATGGAGGGCTTGGGGATCTGGTTGTGAAAAATACCACAATAAAAATAGATGTTCTGGAAAAAATTACTGCCATTGAACATTGTAATGGTGTGGATTATTGGATTATTATACATGGATACGATAATGATTTCTATTCATACCTACTTACAGAAGAAGGTATAATGAATGAGCCTATACAAAGTGATATAGGTACAATTCCTAAGGCTGACATAGGATATATGAAAACATCTCCACGGTCGGATAAAATTATCCTTCCAATTAATGAAGACGAGTTACTAGCTGAGGTTTTTACGTTTGATTACAAAACGGGAGCTGTTAGTGACCCTAAAAAAGTGATGTCAAAGGCCGATCAAACATATTGCTATGGACTGGCTTTTTCATCCAACGGAAACCTTCTTTATGTTAGCACAAGGGGAATGGATTATGCTGTTTGGCAGTATAACCTGCAAGAAGACAATGAAACATTATTCAATGAAAATGCAATTCAAATTTCTGAAGGTAACAACTTTGCTATGCAGCTGGCACCAAATGGTAAGATCTATATTGCTTCAGAAAACAGGCCTTATATCAATGTTATAAATAACCCTAATTCCATGGGAGCCAATTGTAATTATAAGGCTGAAGCAGTTACATTTAGCAATGCTACCTCCCTAATGGGACTCCCCAATTTTGTACAAACCTGGAATTATAAACCTGAGTTTAAAGTTGAAAACACTTGTTATGGTGACACCACTTATTTCTCATTCATTGAAATAGAATCCACAGACTCATGTAGATGGACCATTTATGATTCATTGGGTTCACAATTAGCATCTTTCAATGATTACAATAATTATCATGTATTCGATTACACGGGGAAGTATTACAATAAATTAGTTAACTACCATTGTGGTGTAGTAGATGTAATTGAGGATACATTCGAGATTTATTCATACCCGGTTACTGATATGATAGCCGATACTGCAATTTGCAATAATTGTTATTTAGTACTTGATGCCGGAGATGGTTTTGATACATATTTGTGGAATGACAGTTCCGATTATCAATTATTGGAAGTTTACTATCCGGGATTGTATTGGGTTGAGGTCTCTAAGGATGGTTGTAAGTCAATCGATTCTACATTAGTATCTGAAATTATACCAGAGTTATTTTTACCCAATGCTTTTACACCAAATGGTGATGGTTTGAATGATGAATTTAAAGTAGTCAACCCTGAATATGTGGTGGATTTTAGCATGAATATATTCTGTCGTAGAGGGACTAATGTGTTTTCAACGGATAATATCTATTTGGGTTGGGATGGCCTATATCGTGGTGATCCATGTTTTCGTGATACCTATATTTGGGTTATTAAATACAGCTACTTTGATAATAGAGGCAACTTGGTAATTGAATCAAAAAGAGGATTGGTTAGCCTTATTAGATAAAAATTATATTATGTAACACTCAGAAAATAAGATTAATAGATTAAATATTTCATCAAGGGCAACCAGTTGATAGTTCTTTACGTCTTGGGATTAAAGGCCTTATTTAATACTCAATGAAATAACAAGAACTTAAAATCAAAGATTATGCAACGTATTATACTAATTATATTTTCAGTATTGATAACCTGCTCAGTTTATTCTCAAAATAGACCAGTTGCCAATGATGATTATGGCGAATGTAGGTTGGAAGAATATGTTACAATTAATGTAACAAACAACGACACACATCCAGATGGATTGTATTTTAGGGTTTTTAGCGCCATGGAGTCAGTATCATTTACTGATAGTACAATCACATACTTTTTCGATTATGATCAATTTTATAGTGCTTCAGATACACTAATGTTCAGCTATATAATAGCTGATGAAGATGGAAATACTGGATTTGAGTCAACAGCTAAAGTATACCTAAAAATGGTTGACAATAACTATTATGACTTTCTTAACATTAATAATGTTAATGCTAAAATACAGGCAAGTGGACTACAATTCTGGTCTGGACCACAACTTGACAATACGAGTGTTTACAACCAATATATATATGAATTCCCGAAGGGTGGAGGAAAGCACACGATTTTTAATTCATCAATATGGGTTGGAGGATTAGATGAATCGGGTGGACTCAGACTTGCCGGTGAAAGATACCGTCAGCTTGGCCTAGATTATTGGCCCGGACCAGTAAGTAATAATGGTAATGAACTAAGCGTTGATAAATCCACTGCTGTACAATGGCAAAAAGTATGGAAGTTAACCAAGGAAGAAATCATTTTCCACAAATTTAATTACTATGTAGAAGGATATGAACCAATTGAGAGTATTGCCACCTGGCCAGCACATGGCGACATGGATCTAAACCAGGCTGAATATTTAGCGCCATTTGTGGATGTTGATGGAGATAGTATTTACGATCCGATGTCAGGTGATTACCCTCTTATACGTGGTGATCAATGCATTTATTTTATTATAAATGATGTTCGTGATCATTTGGAAACTTCTGGAGAAATACTTGGACTAGAAATACATGGGATGGCCTATGAATTTTCTAACCCTGATATTCTTCCCATTGAAAACTCTGTGTTTTTTAGTTATAAAATCATAAACAGATCATCCAATACATATAATGATACATACATTGGATTATTAACGGATTTCGATATTGGATATGGAGGAGATGATTATGTGGGTTGCGATGTTGCCAGAGGTGCATATTATGGTTATAACGCTGATTCAATTGATGGAAATGGCGAACCCGAAGCATATGGTGAAACAATTCCTGCACAAGGTATAGTAATTCTCGGTGGTCCTATAATGGATTCCAATGGAGTTGATGATCCTGATGATCAGTGTAATGAAAGTATTAATGGCGTTGGTTTTGGTGATGGAATATCAGATAATGAGCGCTATGGAATGAATAAATTTGTGTATTTCAATAATTCTGGCGGGTCGTATTGGTCTGATCCAACCATTGCATCGGAATATTATAGTTATTTAAATGGATTATGGAGAGATGGTACACCCATGGAATATGGAGGAAATGGTCATGTTAGTACTGGTGCTTATGGCCCTGCAGCGAATTTTATGTATCCGGGATTAACCGATCCTTGTTTCTGGGGAACAGGAGGTGAAGAACCTTATGGACCAATTGAGTGGACAGAAAAAACGGCTGGAAATGACTCTGGTGATCGCAGAGGGTTAAGCGTGATGGGACCTTTTACATTTGAACCAGGATCAATGGAAAGAGTTGACATTGCATTTGTATCTGCATTCCCAGAAGGTGAAATGACAGACGTGGAAACCCTTATGGCATATATTGACATTGTGAAAGATGAGTATTATCAGGATCCAACATATTTTGGTTACCAATGGCTTGGAGTGGAAGATGAAACCTTTAGTACAGAAATCAATAGGATTAAGGCTTATCCAAATCCAACTGATAATATGCTATCCTTCAGTTGTGAAAACCTTGCAGACAAAGGTTTTTATAAGTTAGTAAGCATAATGGGAGAGGTTGTATATAGTGGATCAATTGATGGTAATGAAACAATCAATGTGGATATGACAAACCTATCTCCAGGTATATATATAATCACAATTACCAATAAAGTGAATACATATTCAACGAAAGTGATTAAAAATTAAGTTGATAGTAGATTAATAACCCATGGAGCCTGTGGAATTGGTTGTTCTGCAGGCTTTTTTATTTGTCAAAAACAAATACCTCCTCAATACTATGTTTGAATACCTGAGCAATATCATATGCAAGCTTAAGTGAAGGATTATACTTTCCTTTTTCAAGAAAGACAATTGTTTCCCTTCTTACATCAACAAGTTTTGCCAGGTCAAGCTGGGTGATATTATCCCTTGCCCTGAGTTCTTTAATACGATTATTCATATAGTTTCCTTTTCACAACCTGTTTGGTGATATAGAATATTAGTCCAGATAGAAGTATTCCACCACCGAGCATTGTTTCCGTATCTGGAAACTTATCCTTAAAAATAAAGATAAATAACCACATATACATTGAAACTAGGAAGGCATGGTAGCCTGATTTATACTTTATCAAGTTACTCATTTCATCTTCTGTTTTTAATCCCTGCTTTTCCTCTTTGTCTTTTTTGAAGGCGTTGTAAAGAGCAATTCCTCCAAGAATTACTATTAGTGCAAAAATGTAAATGTCGATTCCGTTCAACAAATCTGTTCCTTTTTCTATGGCAATAAATCCCCAAATAAGCCCCATTATAAGAACAGAAGTATAAAGAAGCGTTTTTCTATTTTGATTTTTCATGGTATTAAGTTATATAATTCTAACACAAAGATAGAAATATATAACATCAATACAAGAATATTTTGATTTTTTTTGAGTGGAAGCAATTTTTTTTCCCCCATTTGTATACTCTGCGATCTCTGCGTGTGGTTTTTAGCGCAAAGTACCCAAAGGAATATGATATACGACTGATTCTGGGATTACCAAATTATTTTTATCTACGGATAATACAATTGTATATTAAAAGTAAAATACTATAATTAGCCTTTGCGTAACTTAGCACTTACTCTTCTGCGATCTCTGCGTGTGGTTTTTACCGCAAAGTACACTAAGGATTTCGCAAAGTACGCAAAGGAATATGATATACAGCTGATTCTGGAGTTACCAAATTATTTTTATCTACGGATAATACAATTGTAAATTAAAAGTAAAATACTATAATTAGCCTTTGCGTAACTTAGCACTTACTCTTCTGCGATCTCTGCGTGTGGTTTTTACCGCAAAGTACACTAAGGATTTCGCAAAGTACGCAAAGGAATATGATATACATCTGATTCTGGAGTTACCAAATTATTTTTATCTACGGATAATACAATTGTATATTATAAGTAAAATATTACCATTATCCTTTGCGTAACTTAGCGTCAAACTTCGCGCACTTTGCGGTTAAACACCTAAGATTATAAGCTTAGTCTATAATCGCAAGCCCAAGTTGCCTTTGTTCCATATCAACTTCCTTAACAAGCACGTTGACCTTGTCACCTAGTCGGTACATATTTCCAAACTGCCGACCAATAATTCTATAGTTATCCTCATCTAAGTAATAGTAGTCATCCTTTAGTTCGCTGAACCTGATTAACCCTTCACTTTTTGAGATATTCAACTGAACAAATATTCCCCATTTACTCACTCCTGATATCACTCCATCAAAAACTTTACCTTGTTTGTCAAGTAAAAATTCAACCTGTTTATATTTCACCGAATCACGTTCAGCCTGAGCAGCTTTTCGCTCCATATCAGAAGAATGCTTGCACATTTCTTCATAAACATCTCTATTGGCAGATTTCCCACCTTCCAGATATTTTTCAAGTAATCGATGTACCATTAAGTCGGGATAGCGACGTATGGGAGATGTAAAATGTGAATAAAATGGAAATGCAAGTCCGTAATGACCAATATTCTCCGTGGAATATTCTGCCTTTGCCATTGTTCGAACAGCAATGGTTTCAATCATTGTCTCTTCACCCTTGCCACGAATTCTTTCAAATAGGTTGTTATAAGATGATGCAAGAGTTTGTCGTGAACTCACATTTAGTGAGTACCCTAATTTTTTAAGGAACTGCACAAAAGTATTTAGCTTTTCTGGATTTGGCTGATCATGAATACGATAAACAAAGGTTTTTGGAGTTTTGCCCTCATCTACTTTTCCTATTTTTTCTGCAACCTTCTTATTTGCCAGAAGCATAAACTCTTCCACAAGAAAATTAGCTTCCTTCTGCTCTTTCACATATGTCTCTATTGGTTTACCTGTTTCATCAAGCTTAAACTTAACCTCTTCAGAATGGAAATTTATGGCTCCACTATTAAACCTTTTTTGGCGTAGTATTGTGGCAAGAGCATGAAGAATATTAATCTCTTCGGAATATTCACCCTGTCCGGTATCGATTATTTCCTGTGCTTCTTCATAGGTAAATCTACGGTCAGAATTAATAACAGTTTTTCCAAACCAGCTATTTAATACTTCTGCTTTGTTGTTCATTTTAAACACTGCCGAGAATGTTAGTTTTTCCTCATTGGGACGCAATGAACATACCTGATTGGAAAGCACCTCGGGGAGCATTGGAATTACCCTGTCAACAAGATAAACCGATGTTGCTCGCTTTAGAGCTTCAGTGTCAAGTGCGGTGCCTGGAATTACGTAATGACTAACATCGGCAATGTGAATACCGACTTCATAATTACCATTTTCAAGCTTTACAAGCGAAAGTGCATCATCAAAATCTTTGGCATCCAGTGGGTCAATGGTGATGGTCCAAGTTTTTCTATAATCCTTACGTTTCTTTATTTCTGTAGCAGATATTGTTGTTGGAATCTTATCGGCATCCTTTTCCACATTCTTTGGAAACGAGAGAGGGAAATTATAATCAGCCAAGATGGATTTCATCTCCACATCATTATCCCCTGGAGCCCCAAGGGTTTCCACTATTTCTCCAAATGGGTTATTGGAATGTTCAGGCCAGTCTGTTATTTTCACTAGCACTTTCTGTCCATCTAGAGCTTCGTTTGCTTTGTTTATGGGCACAAAAATATCGTATGGCATTTTTTGATTATCGGCAATTACAAAGCCAAACTTTTTGCTCATCTCAAATATGCCAACATATGTGTCTTTTGTCCGTTCTAGGATTTCAACAATTTGTCCTTCGGGTTTATGCTCTTTTCTTTTTGGGAATATGAAAACCTTTACTTTATCGCCATGTAGTGCATGACCAAGGTTGTTAGTGGCAATATAAATATCGTCACCACCTTCCTCTGATATGATGTATGCTTTTTTAGTTTTCATCATATCAACAGTACCAATAATATGCTTTTTGATACTGGTAAGCTCCTGGAGTTTTTGAGGGTTGAGCATATACTTACCCCTTCTGATTTCATTTAGGCTCTCTTCTTCTACCATCCCATCGATAATTTTCATTACCATATCGCGGCCTGCCCGGTCTTTTACTCCTAGTAAATGACCAACTTGCTTGTAATTATATGATTTAAAAGGGTTTTCTGTAAAAATGCTTAGTATTATGCCTGTGAGTGCGCTTACAGGTCTTTTTGTTCTTTTCTTTTTCATTGTGATATATATTATTGCTTGAAATATGGTTATAGCTTCAACCATAGCACAAGACTTTCTTGATTGTCAATTTTAGACTGTTAAATGTATAAATATTTTGGGTAGCAGTAGTATCAAATATTTTACAAAAGTAGTAATAATT
>CALCGQ010000334.1 GCA_937901015.1 uncultured Bacteroidota bacterium
CAATTGAAATCGGAAAGAAAGTACTTGGCATCTGTTTTGGATCCCAATTAATTGCTCAAGCATTAGGTGCTGAAGTATATCCCAATAATCAGAAGGAAATTGGGTGGTTTAATATTAATAAAGTCCAACATAGCAATTCCAAGTTGCTTTCAATATTTGACAGCAAGCTTATGGCATTTCATTGGCATGGAGATACATATGACATCCCTACAGGAGCCAAGCCAATATTTAATACTCCTGCAACTCCAAATCAAGGATTTACGTATGGTGACAATATTGTTGGATTACAATTTCATTGGGAAATCAAGAAAGAAAACGCTCGAGATCTTATCAAATATTCAGGTAAGGACATTACTGATGGAGAATTTATTCAAACTGTTGATCAAATACTTAGTTATGAAGATGGGTTTAAAACTAATTACAAGCACATGGAGACACTACTAAGGTACTTTGACAAGCAGTCTAAATAGGCCTTCTCAAATATCTCAAAAATGCATAACTGGTATTACAAAATGTAATTATCCGGCGAAATCAAGATTAAAAATAAATTATTCATTTGCAGTCATTAATTAAATTATATAGCTGATTATATGCATTTTATAATTCTTGACAACAAGTTTACCTACCATTTCCTATAGTACAAATTCTACTCAATTTAGGTATTGACATTTGAGAATATAGTTATTAGATTTATTCCGAATCTGAATATTGAATACTATTGAACATAGCATATTCATTTTCTATCCAGATATAACCTGCTGGAAATATAAATTAATCCTAAAACTCAAAAAAAATGAAAACAAGAAAAGTCAAATCATTCAATGAATTTCAAAATCTCCTTGAAACTAATACTGATGTACAAGAACAGTTTAGGAATAATCCCATCGAGGCTGTAAAACAGTTTTCTCAAAAAAATCCCTTATCAACAGATAAATGGATTTATAGAATAGTTGTTATTGGCCTCAGTTTAACTATTATATTATTAATAATCGGCGTATTAATCCTAACAGGTTCAGGTGAGATTAATGGAGACACAGATGTTCCAACAATATTAACTGCAATCGGATCAGCAGCTATTGGAGCTCTTGCTGGTTTGCTTTCACCACCGTCAAAAGAGATTAAGAACTAATTGAATCAAAGTGGTCCGTAGAAAATGATGGAAGGTAACAATAAATAACTTTCACTACACCCCATACCTAAACCGCTGAATATATGACTATAACAACAATGACAATAATAAAACCCTAATGATTAGGGTAGGTAAAAAACCCCTTTTTTACTCCATTGACAGCATTTGGATTTGATAGTATATTTACCTGCAACAAGCAACAAATTCAATATTGTCATAAATTATTAGTTCCAATATGGCAATTAGAAGAGAAGAAAAAAGCAAATGATTAAATACTACATAAGCACATATCATGATCCGGATAAGGGACACGAGATTCATAAGGAAGACTGTAGATATATGCCAGATATAAAGAACAGAATGTACCTCGGATCATTTTATAACTGTCAACAAGCGGTCAGGCTTGCTAAATTAACATTTCCCAATTCTGAAGGTTGTAAATTTTGTATGAGCGGTTGTAATAATTAATGTAATTATAATATACTAAATATACCCAAAAAATGGTATCAATACCTGCTAGTAGTAAGCTAGTCCTCAATGAAGGCTAAATTGTGTAAATGATAAATTCAATCCTATTTTAACACTCAACACAATTTGCCTTCATTGTAACTAGCCTCCATTATGAATAATGCATGAGGCATTAAATGATAATAAAAAAACAGCACTTTTTAGTAAGTTAGATGAATCTAATCTGTTAGAATTGCTACTGTTTTTAGTAGTAAAAAAACTACCCTTTTCCTCCCTTGACTTGTATTTAATTAATATTCACCTTTATTGAAAAAAAACATGAAAAAACCAGCATTTTACTTAGGAATCTTATTTGCTGTTATTTTGTTGTCAAAATCAGCATTTTCCCAAAACCCTATTCCATCTTATGATGTACCAGTTGTAGCGGACCCTACCTCTTTTGAAGAAGCTCCACCACCTAATCGAACACCTATTTTAAAAGCAATGGGAACAAACCCATTTAGCCAAAAACCAATAAACCGAACAGAAAAATTATTGAAAATAAAAACTAAAGACAAAGTAACCAATAATACTGCGTGGTCTGAATTTATTATCTACTCAATAGATTCTAACATAGAATATGGACCATATACGAATATGGAAGGCACCATTTTTGAGAAAACATTGAGCTCTCAATATGAATGGGGAGTTCGGGTTAATGATGCATCAAGTGAATGTGAAATGGATGTATGGTTTGACTAATTCTATGTCATATTGCTCTATTTTTTACTATTTTTGTTACTAACTCATTAACTAATAATCGTTCATGAAAAACAGGCATGCCATTATGGTCATATCCATATTGTGCTTATTTGCATTAATACCTGCAGATAGTCTAGTTTCACAAATTAGCCATGACGATACGAATAGTGCGATAAAAAAAGCAGCATATTATATTAACCGTAATCCGGATTCTGTTAAATACTTCTGTAGGCAAGCGAGCTTAAAAGCAATAAAGATTAATGATTATGATTTATTGCTAGAAGCCGTATTGGTAGAAATAAAGTCAGATATCAAATCTGGCAAACTTATAAATGCCAGGTCTTTATGCGATTCAGCGACTTACATTATTAAAAAACACGAATTAAATTATCGACAAAACGAAGTAATGATATACTTGGGAAATGTATATTATGTAATGGGATTTGGTTCTGAGGCTCTAGGAATTTTACTTAATGTTGAGAGAAAGTTAGGTAGTGAATATATGAATAGGGATGGTGTTGATCTATTCTATTACATTGGTATGATATACATAGATTTAGGTGAGTTTGAAAAAGGGACAGCATACTTAAATAAAAGTTTAGAAATTGCAAAGGCTGTTGGACAACAATCTGATATTTTTCCAATTTATATGAATTTAATAGAGACATTCGATGACATAGACTCCATTCAATTGTATCTTGAATATACTGACTCATTAATGCTTAATAATCCAAGATTATTATATGAAAAAACTGCTCTCAGAAATTATCAAGCTATGGTAAGTAAAGCTTTAGGGGATTTAAAAGCATCAAAACACTACTACTTGGAAGCTATAATCATTGCAGATAAGAATAGTTTTAAAGAGTTTTTATCAACTTTATATAACAATTATGCATATTTAATGTTGGCAGAAAAAAAATTTGATAGCGCAAAAATATATCTAGACAGAGCATTACCAATTTCTATTGAGATCAATAATCTTGAACTTGAATCCATAATATATGACTCATATAGTGATTACTATGATAGTATTCAAGATTATAAAAATGCATTCAGATTAGTTAATTTATCAATCGAAAAAGACCAACAATACAGAGAACAACAAAAAGTAAAACAATCACTTTACTTATCAGTAATATTTGAAACTGAACAAAAGGAAACCGAACTTCTGCAACAAGAAAACGAGATATCGAAACTATGGATTTATATCCTCAGCATATTAGCAATTCTTGTATTGGCTATCGGGTTCATTGCATATTTCATCCAAAAAGCTTCCCTAAATAAATCAAGGTTAGAATCACTAAAGAAAGGGAAGTCTTTGGAAATTGCTAATGCAATAATTCAGGGTCAAGATAATGAACGTAAAAGACTTGCCATGGATTTGCATGATGGTATTGGAGCCAGACTAGGTGCTCTAAGATTAATTGTAGATGGGTTTTTCAATAAAAACGAAAAGTTTAATGAAGTTACAACTTCAATATCCGAGATTCACCAAAATGTCAGAGACTTATCACATCGAATGCTCCCATCTCAACTCGAGAGTTTAGGCTTAACAAAAGCTGTGAAAAACCTTGTTGCATCTATTGACAAATCGGGTAAATTTAGCATGCAGTTTGAAACGAATATTGACCATAGACTATCAGAAAAACTAGAAGTGAACATCTATTTCCTGATCTATGAGTTAATAAACAATGCCATGAAGCATTCTAAAGGAAATACAATATTCGTGCAAATGTATGATGAACAAAATACAATCTTTCTTTCTGTGGAAGATGATGGTCAAGGTTTTAATTATAACGAGGCCACAGCTGGTATGGGTTTGAAGAATATTGTAACAAGAGTTAAGTATTTAGAAGGAAGTATAAATATTGAATCAAATGATTCAGCAACATTAGTTGTAATTGAAATACCAATTCAGACAAATGATTAGAATGTTACTTGTAGATGATCATCCTTGTATTAATGAAGGATTAATTTCTGTTTTTGAGAAACATGATGAAATACGTATAGTTGGCTCTGCAAAATCAGGAAAAGAAGCATTATCAATTCTTGAATCAACCGAAACAGATATTGTATTGCTAGATATCCTAATGCCAGAAATGGATGGGATTGAATGCTGCAAACAGATAAAGAAAAGTTACAAAAAAACAAAGGTTATTGCATTTACAGGTGAACTTGATCCCACTTTACTATACAAGATCTGGACTCAGAAAGTTGATGCAATTTTAAATAAGTCTTGTGGACTACTAGATCTGGTATCTACAATTAAAAGTGTTATGCAAGGACAGAAAATCATTGGAGATAACATTCCTAATTTTTTTGAAAGTGATTCAGATAAATCATCAGAAATACCAAATCTAACAAAAACAGAAGTTGAAGTCCTAAGATTACTTGCCACAGGTTTAACACGGCAAGAAGCAGCTGATAAGATGAATAGATCAATGTATGCTGTTGAATTTCATTGTAAAAATCTAATGCGAAAGTTCGGTAATAATCGGATTCAAAAAGTTATTGCACAAGCTAGAAGAATAAAGATAATAAACTGAAAAACTACTTTAATCAGTAGCATAAATGAACCTATTCTACTCCCTTGACAAATAATAAAAGAATATATAATTTTATCAAAAAAATTATAATAAAGGCAAAAAGGTAACAAGCATGATTAATATATTTATAATCGATGATCATCCTGTATTCATAGATGGAATAAAATCTATCTTTTATAGTGGTGATGATAAGATAAAAGTATCGGGATCTGCTAATTCTGCAAAAGAAGCTTTTCCTAAACTAAAAAGATCTAGGGCAAGAGTAGTTTTGCTGGACCTAATAATGCCAGAAATTTCCGGAATAGAATTTAGTTTAGTGATAAAAAATAATTTCCCCAAAAAAAAAGTGATTGCTCTTACTGGAGAACTGGATCCAACTACATTGTATAATGCATGGATGAATAAGGTTGACGCTATACTAATGAAATACTGTGGAAAAGATGAGTTGGTTGATGCAATCCACAGCGTGTTATCCGGCAATCGAGTGATTGGTAATAATGTACCAGAATTTTATAACCAAATCCGAAATGAAAATATTACTACTCCCCGACTTACAAAAAGTGAGCAGCAAGTACTTAACTTATTATCACTAGGACATACAAGAGAAAAAGTTAGTATTATTCTGGGCAGCACTCCCAATGCCATAAATTTCCACTGCAAAAACTTATTTAGGAAGTTTGAGAAGAATAAACTTATTTCGGTTATTGAAGAAGCAAAGAAATTTGGATTAATAAATTAGCTTTAAATAACTTATCTAATTAACAATTCAATTACTTATGCTAATTTTTCTTAATTTTAAAACTTATTAACTCATGGTATTAAGCTCATGACAAACAAGGCGGTTGTAACTACAATTATTTTAATCCTTTATTCAATACTTTCACAATCTCAGGTCTCGGATAGCCTATTTGAATTATTATGCCAACATGAAGACATAATAATACTAGATGAGGATATGAAAGTAACCATTACTGGAAAAAAAACATATCTGATGACAGCTACGGTTGAACATAACCAGACCATAATAGTTAGGACAACCAAGGGTTTAGAAGAAATTAATCCATATATGCTTCCAATTGCTTTTGACGATTTGTTTATTAATCACTCACCATCTGTTAGAAATACTTCTTGGAGCTTTGAGAATGTAGATATCAGAGTATTCAATCCATCCCTGATACATGGAAACACTAGTGAAAAGATAGACTTTAATAAAGAAATAAAGTCGAAAAGAGTAATAAACATGGAGGGGTTTTTCGGACAAATCCATGAACATGAGTATTATCTTGAAAATTTACAACCTGGAGATACTTTGAAGTTAACCACTATCTATGATATTCCATTTAGGGAAAACTGGATTAAGCTATTGTCGAACAGAATGTTTTTCCATGGTAAATATCCCAAGAAGAATTTTAATCTAACCTGGTGCTATAATAAACACTTGGAGGTTGATTCCGTTTTTATTAATCATGAACCTCCTGAACTGATAAGAGATGGTAATAGGTTCTGTTATAATTGGAGTTATAAGAACCTCCCTGGCAGTATTGATGAGGCTGGTAGTAGAGCATATAAAACCCTACCCTATTTTGTTTTTGTCCCCCAGTCATATGATTTTGAGTATACACATTACAATTCATATGTTCAGGAATTCATTCCTCCCTACTTTCTTCAATCCTTTAAAAGAGAAGACGAAATTCATCTTGAATATTGGGATAATGTTATTGGTAATAAGAATAAAAACAACCTTCAATATCAGAAAATATCAGACAGAATTAGTGCAATGGCAATAAATGACTCATTGGGATTTGGTAAAATGAGATATTTTCAACGGTTTATGGTTGATAGTGTGGAGTATGATCCTGCAATCCCATATTATTCCCATGAAGAAGATCATATTAAACAACGGGCAGGTGTAGATCTTTATGGCCATAAAGTTGCCGATAATAACATTGAGCGTGTATATGGTAATATGATTTATAAACTTGGGCTAAAATCATTTACAGCATACCCGGTTGACAACAGAGTTGGTGAGATAAGCCCTCTATATAACGCAACAGTAAAAGATAATGATTTGCTTTTTGCAATAGTTCTTAACGATAATACCCTTGGTTATGTGATTCCGAAATCAGATAAAAATTTCTACTATTTTGAAGAACTACCATTCTATTATGAAGAAATCCCTGTACTTCTCTTACATTACAGTGATTATCCCAACAGACATGAAAAGAGAAATTTTAACACTTATTTCCGCCAGTTAATAACTCCATCAAGTAAATGGAAAGACAATTATAGAAAAACACAAAGTAAGGTAGCTGTTAATCTAAAAGATAATAATATCAATTTCCAAACCAG
>CALCGQ010000335.1 GCA_937901015.1 uncultured Bacteroidota bacterium
TATAAAGCCTGCAAATATTAATACGCTAAAAAGCAATATCCAGGCAATGGTTTTTAATAATTTCTTAATAAAGTGGATCATGGGAAAATTTTTATGCCAAATTAAATAATTTTACACCACAAAAACCTGATTGATGAAAAAAACAATCCTATTTCTAATATTATCGATTTTTGCATTCAGTGATGGTTACTCACAACAAAATAACCAAGGAAATGCTGACTCACTTATGCTCGAATGGCAACGAACACGTGACAGTATTGCCACCATAAAGCGTCAAGTTTTTTATAATCAACTGACCACTATACCAAAGGACACTTCTGGCAGAATTAATATGAAGGGTCTCAATTTATCAAAGTTTCCTGATTTAGCTAATTACAATCAGATATCATCCATTAACGCTTCGGGAAATAAGCTTAAAAGGCTTCCCAAAAAAGTAATTGCTATTGATAGTTTAACCAATATTAACCTTAGCGATAACAACTTAAAGAGGGTACGATTTCCATCAGGCTCAAGAATTGTTAATTTAGAATTATCCAACAATGAACTAAATCGAATCCCACGATCTTTGCGAAAGCTAAAGGATCTTAAATATCTAACCATCAATAATAATAAGATAAAGAGAATTCCAAGATTCATTGGGAAAATGGATAAACTGGAGTCCATTGAAATTAACTTCAACAAAGTAAAGTTTAACAGCAAGGCAGCTTCAAGATTATCAGAAATCAAAATACTTGTGATTGCTGGCAATGGCATTGATGAGCTACCATCCAATATTGATGTTATGGTTAATGCTGTGAATCTAAACTTTAGCAAAAATAATATTAGCACTTTGCCCCCCAGTTTTGCTTTATTGGATAGTCTTGAAACCATAATTTTCTATAAAAACTCATTTCAGCATATTCCTCTTGAAATAACTTACTTATCAAGATTAAAAATCATCGATTTCTACTACAATAAAATTGAAGAGATTCCAGTTGAGATTGGCAACTTGCGTAAGTTGAAGATGATATTTCTGGCATATAATAACATAGAAACTATTCCCGATACCATTCGGTCACTCAATAATCTGGTGGCTTTCTATATCCATGATAATAAACTAGCACGTATTCCTGAGTGGATAACAGAACTTGATAAACTGCAAATACTTGATATTAGTTATAATAACCTACTAACTATCCCTGAACTATCCAATATGTCGGAGCTATCCGAAATTGATATTCAGGAAAATAATATAGATCATTTCCCTTGGGAGCTCATTGAAAAAGAAAACCTCAAGCTACTAATAATAAAGGGAAATCCTTTTATTCTCGATAAAGAAGAAGAGCAACAACTAGTGATCACTCTTAAAGAGAAAAGAGCCGCTGGTGTTATTATTGTAGATTAATGGATGATATCTGAAATATTGATATCAAGTTCATCCTCAAAGCTAATCATTGCATTAATGAGTCTGACTTTTTTAAAAGATTCTATATGAGAAATATGAATATCTGCTGTTGTAATTTTATTTTCAGATAATAGGCTAGCACGTTGTGTACCCATTAGTAATGGTCGGCTAGGTGTAAGCCATCTGCTACCATTATAAAATAGTAGGTTGGCATATGATGAATCACTAACAAATTTATTCTTTATGATGATAATATCATCTGCACTTTGCCGAGTTTGAAACAATTCATCAATATCTTTTCTATTTAAAAACTTATGGTTGTATTCAATTTCATTATCTTCCACAACCTTTAATCTACTGATAGATGGTTTGTTATATTCAATAAACTCAACGGAATCTATCTTAATATCATATACTATTCTACACTTGAAAATGTTCTTTGAATCAGTTTGCTGAAAAGATTGAAGTAATGACTTAAGGTTAACAGGATCAACTAGTCCAAAGATTGATTTCCTTGCAATTCTCATCCTTTCCTCATGAAATTCAAGATTATAAAATTGTCCGTTTTGATATTTTATTGTTTCAAGTAATTTCATTATAGAATTGGAACTTCTAATTTAATATGAGTGATCTAAATAGGAATATAAATCTTATCAATCAATTCCTGATATTCTTCATCCAGAATACTTTTTGAGGTAATCCCTCCTCCACTTTTATATGTCAGTCCATCAACAGACTGCTCAATATATCTTATCATTACCCCACTGTCAATATTCTCTCCATCGAAGATACCACAAACTCCGGTATAATATCCGCGATCATATTTCTCAGCATCCTTAATAATTTCTATTGTTTTCCTTTTAGGAGCTCCAGATATTGAGCCAGCTGGCAACATTGCGGTTATAATGTCTCCAATATTATCTTGATAATTATCAGGCAGATCTCCAACAACCTCAGAACTCATTTGATTTAAACTTCCTCTGTGAGTTATTACTTCATCAATATATCTGAAACGCTCTACCTTAACATTCTTAGCAACAATACTCAAGTCATTTCTAAGAAGATCAACAATTGTATAATGCTCAGCCAATTCTTTTTCGCTTTCTAGTAATATTTTTTTTGCATTTGGAATGGAAGCGTCAATGGTTCCCTTCATGGGAAAAGAACTAATCTTATTTCCAACTGTTTGAATAAATATTTCTGGCGAAAAAACCACAAACTTATCTCGCAGCCATAACCTATATTTTGCTTTTGTTGAATGAAATATATCTTTCAATCTTAAGGTTGTGCTTAATATGCTAGGCATTGTAAGATTCAATAAAAAGGAATCACCATGATGAAGATGCTTCTGAACAAGATTGAATGCCTTGGTATATCTTTCTTTCTTAACAGGAAATGCTTTAAAATCGAATGATTCTTTAAGAGTCTGAAATTCACTCTTATTATTTGTAACACCGTTTATATCATATAATAATGTATCTGAATTCACCTCATCCAATGGAATAACTATTGGGTTCTTCATTTCAAAATCAATAATGAACAGAAACGGTATTCTTTTGTTACCTAGTTCATTCATTGCAATATTTAACCCAACTGTTTCCATCAATCTATTTTGATCAAAAATACAGTTTTGAAAGATACTAAAACAGTACATTTGCACAAATTGTAGGTGTGAAACTATTGATAATTGATAATTACGACTCGTTTACTTTCAATCTCGTTCAACTTGTTGAACAAGCTGGCGTAAGTGATTATTCTTTGGTGAAAAATGATGAGTTGGATTCAATTAAATCAGATAGTTTTGATAAGATTCTAATTTCTCCCGGGCCAGGAGTTGCAAGTGAAGCCGGTCAACTCATGTGGTTTATTAAGAAGTTCCATACGCACAAACCCATACTTGGCATTTGCTTAGGTAATGAGGCTATTGGTGAACTATTTGGTGCTGAATTATCACAGTTAGATCAGCCCATGCATGGAATCAAAAACAAAGCAACAATAATTATACGGGATCCTATTTTTGAAGGAATACCTAATACTTTTAATATTGGCCATTATCATTCATGGAACTTAAATGAAGATTCTATCCCACCAGAGCTGGATGTAATTGTGAGGGATGAAAACAATTTGAATATGGCAATCAAACATCAGGAACTGCCAATTATTGGATTACAGTTTCACCCTGAGTCGATAATGACAGACTTTGGATTAGTGATGATTAGAAATTGGATAAATCTCTGATTCTATTTAGGATCAATCTATAATTCCAGGAATTTAATAGACTAAAACAAAATATGGGTTAAGAAAAAAATACCATTGAAATAAGATAGTAGCATGTTGTTTAGGGCATAAGTATTTTTATTCTTCCACCTTTTTCCTTGATGAAAAAGATGTCCCTCTTATTTAGTTTTGTGTTCCGAATACAAAACCTATACAGATATAGTGATGCATTATTTAAATCCCCATAATTATTCTACTTAATCCCTATTTTACCCGGGATAGTAATAAAGAACCGATTACAAAGTAGATCCCATAGCACATAAATGTAAGTGTTAGCAACCACGATAACATTGCGGCACCAATGGCTGGATTATAGCTAATCCACAGTCCACTTAATGTAATCAGAATACCCAGAAGCATATCAAACCATCCACGTGGCAGATTACTATTTCGCTCTCTTATTCCATTAAAAAATGTAGATACTCCGATAAAGATCATGTAAAACCAAAATATAAATGGAAGTATTTGTGCTGTTAGTGATGGATGTGTTAAAAATATGGTTCCAAATACAATGTTTATGATTCCATTAAAAAGTCGCCATTGCCAGTTATGGTGAATACCTAATGCAGACAGACTGAATCCAACCTGAAACACCCCTGATATTAAACTTGCCCACCCAATGAAGAAAGCCAGACCAACAATAGATTCAACAGGATGCAGCATTATTTTTATTGAGAGTACAAGAAATATGATTCCAGTTAAGAGTAGTAACCACCAATTTGTTTTAGTTCTAGCTGTCATATCCTAAGAATTTTAGTTAAATAATATTTAAAACCATTGTAAAAATAGTGAAGGAATAATAATATTGATACAATTGCTATTACTCCGTCACGTTAAATCCACACAGCTTCTACATCATGGCAATTGCCTCAATTTCAACCATAACGCTTAGAGGTAATTCTTTAACTGCAAAAGCTGCTCTTGCCGGAGGATCCGAAGGAAAATAATCACCATAAACAGCATTCATATCAGCGAACAACGACATATCCTGAAGATAGATTGTGCATTTCAATATTTTAGATAAATCATCACCATATCCTGCAGCGGTAATAATTGCTTGGATATTTTTCATTACCATTTCCGTTTGTTGAGCTACTCCACCCGGTACAATTTTTCCTAATGCAGGATCAACAGGAATCTGTCCTGAGATAAAAAGCATTCCATTTTGCTCAACTGCCTGACTATATGGACCTATTGGAGCAGGAGCATTTTCTGTGAAGATTATTTTTTTCATATTTTTCTTATTAAAGTTTATGTTCAAATGGATTTATCAGGTATTAAGAATATTTCCTCAAATTTACTAAAATCATCTTGTTCAATAACCTTATCTTTACTTCGAAATAAAAAAACATAAGCAATGTACAATCCTCCCGATTATTATCTTGTTGATGAGCTTCTAACCGATGAACATAAAATTATTAGAGAAGCAATACGTGAATGGGTAAACCGTTCAGTAATGCCCATAATTGATGATGCAGCACAAAATCATACCTTTCCCCAGCATCTAATAAAAGAAATGGGTGAAATTGGTGCTTTCGGCCCATATATACCTGAGAAATATGGTGGTGCAGGTTTGGATCAGGTTGCTTACGGTGTAATCATGACCGAACTTGAGCGAGGCGATAGTGCAATAAGGTCAGCCGCTTCGGTACAAACCTCCTTGGTTATGTATCCCATTTATGAATTTGGAAATGAAGAACAGCGCATGAAATATCTACCTAGCTTGGCTAGTGGTGATCTCATTGGATGCTTTGGTCTTACAGAACCAAATCACGGATCGGATCCCGGAGGAATGCTTACAAGGTTTGAAGAAAAGGAAGACCATTATCTGCTAAACGGAAGTAAGATGTGGATTACAAATTCACCTGTGGCTGACATCGGCGTTGTTTGGGCAAAGGATGAAGAAGGTATTGTGAGAGGTTTGATTGTGGAAAAAGGAATGGAAGGATTAACAGCTCCTGAAACTCTGAATAAATGGTCGTTGAGAGCTTCTTTAACCGGTGAGCTAGTTTTTGATAATGTTAAGGTTCCCAAGGAAAATCTATTGCCCAATGTTAAGGGTCTAAAAGGTCCACTAAAATGTTTAAATTCTGCTCGCTACGGTATTGCCTGGGGAGCAATTGGTGCTGCTATGGATTGCTATGATACTGCACTTAGATATTCATTGGAAAGAAAACAATTCAACAAACCAATTGCATCATTTCAGCTTCAGCAAAAAAAGCTTGCTGAAATCCTTACGGAGATCACAAAAGCACAACTACTGGCTTGGCGTGTGGGAACTTTGCGCAATGATAATAGAGCAACACCTGCTCAAATATCTATGGCTAAACGTAATAATGTGGATATGGCTTTAAAAATTGCTCGTGAAAGCCGTCAGATGCTTGGTGCAATGGGAATTACAGGAGACTTCCCAATGATGCGCCATATGATGAACTTGGAATCGGTAATTACCTATGAAGGAACACACGATATTCACTTGTTAATAACTGGATTTGATGTAACAGGGATATCTGCTTTTGAGTAATCCCATGTTTGTTATTGACTCCACTCAGCACCATCCTTGGTATCCTTGATTTTGATATTAAGTTTACCCAACTCATCGCGTATCTTATCAGCAGTAGACCAGTCTTTATTTAGTTTTGCATCCTTGCGTAGATTTAAAATCGTATCCATTAACTGACCAACAAGTTGATCATCTCCTTTTTCTTCTTCGTTAACAAGACCTAATACATCAAATACAAATACATCATATAGGTTCTTTACAAACTCAAGATCAATGTCTGACAGGGTTTCTTTTCCATCATTAACCTGATTTACCAATTTTGATAAATCGAATAGATGTGAAATGGCAATTGGAGTATTAAAATCATCATCCATGGCTTCATAAAACTTTTTCTCAAAGTGTTCAACCTCAATAGATGATTTTTCAGATGGTACTATCTTATCTAACAGTTCAATGGTGTTAAATAATTTCTTCATACCTTTTTCAGCTGCATGAAGCGCTTCATTGGAGAAATCAACAGTACTTCGATAATGCGCTTGTAGAATAAAAAATCTGATTGTCATCGGACTATAGGGTTTCTCCAGCAATTCCTGATCACCACTAAAGAACTCATCCAGAGTGATAAAGTTATTTAGTGATTTTCCCATTTTCTGACCATCGATGGTGATCATATTATTATGCATCCAATATTTTACAGGATCATGACCTCTGCATGCATTTGATTGTGCAATCTCAGATTCATGATGTGGGAATAACAAGTCCATTCCACCGCCATGAATATCAAAAGTTTCACCCAAATATTTCGCTCCCATTGCTGAACATTCTAGATGCCAACCAGGATATCCCTCACTCCAAGGAGATGGCCAATGCATAAGATGTCGTGGATCGGTTTTTTTCCACAAAGCAAAATCAAAACTATTTTTCTTTTCAGCTTGTCCGGCCAACACTCTTGTATTCTCTAATAAATCTTCGAGCTTTCTTCCTGATAGTTTGCCGTAATCGTAATCCTTGCTATACTTCTCAACATCAAAGTATACAGAACCCTCTGATTCATATGCATAACCATTATCAAGGATGGTCTTAATAAGCTCAATTTGTTCAATTATATGGCCTGATGCAGTTGGCTCAATACTAGGATGAAGCACATTTAACTGATCCATATTTCTGTGGTAGCGATCAGTATAATATTTCACGATCTCCATTGGCTCAAGTGATTCCAGAATGGCTTTCTTTGCTATCTTATCTTCACCTTCATCGGCGTCATTTTCCAAATGACCAACATCAGTAATATTTCGAACATAACGAACTTTTAAATCAAGGTGTTTTAAATATCTAAACACAATATCAAAAGTAATGGCAGGACGAGCATGACCCAAATGGGCATCACCATAAACAGTAGGTCCACAAACATACATACCAACATGCGGAGCATTAATAGGTTCGAACTTTTCCTTGGTACGTGTTAGCGTATTGTATATGTGAAGATTATTGTTCATTGGTATATTTTTGGAAATGCAAAATTATGGAAAAATAGTTTACTTGTATTAACGAATATATTTTGTTCTCTATCTGAAGTATGTTGATTCGGGGTTAAACCCCGAATCATCAATTGCAACAAAATACTAGTGTATCTAAAATTCTTTAACAAAACATCGGCGACGCTTGTGCTGAATATGATCATAGTTTTTCCAGGTTGTAGCACCTTTAAGATTGGTTTCAAACATACCTGTGGTTTCAACATACTTTGCGCCATTTTCAATCATCGATCCTTGTAATTCGCTTATAAGTATTGCAGGCAACCCCAATTTCTGGTAATGAGGGTCAACGCCAGTAAGTAATAAATCCATTACTTCTGGATTTTTAAAAGCTTTCATTATATGCATAAACCCAAATGGGAATAGTTTACCCTTTGCTTTTTGCATGGCCTTCGACAAGCTAGGTAAGCCAACAATAAAGGCAATCATTTTACCATCTTTTTTAATCACTGTAATGTATTTTGGCTGTAGAACATCCATATACTTTTTAGTGGCGCTTTCAATTAATTTGTCGGAAAATGGCGTTACATAAGGAAGCTCTTCAAAAGCTCGATTCAGTAAATGAAATACATCCTTAAGGTAGAATTTCATATCGCTTTTTTCCTTGAAATGCACAACTTCCAGATTATTACGCTTTTTGATAATTTCAACAAGACGAGTAGCTTTTTCCGGAACTTCTCCGATTTTTAATCTGAATTCAACCCAATCATTCTCCTTTTCAAAACCCTGGTCTTCTACAAGTTTTTGCATATATGGCCAATGCATAACCGATGCGATTGATGGTAAATACTCAAACCCTTCAATTAGTAATCCCTGATTATCCAGATTGTTAAATCCCAGAGGTCCATGGATTCCAATCATCCCTTTTTCCTTCATCCAATCCTCTGCAGTATCAAACAAAAGTTTTGTTACATCAGAGTCATCAATAACCTCAAATCTGGTAAATCTGCCATACTTTTTTCCAGATTTATTATTGTATTCTTCATTAATAATGGCACCAATACGACCAACACACAAACCATCTTTCCAAGCAGTCCAGAATTTTGCATCACATGTCTCAAAAGCGAGATTAGTTTCAGGACTAAGCTGCTTAATCTCATCTTTTTTCATTGGGGGCACCCAATACTCATTTCCTTTGTAAAGATCGAATTGAAAATTCACAAAGTCTTTTCTATCATTTGCCGTTACAACTTCTTTTATTTCAACCATATAGCCAATCGTATTCCATTTCTTTGCAAATATACTACAACAACATAAAGAAATCAGAAATTTATTAGATTTTGAATACAATAGTTTAATAAATTTGCTGAAGTTTTTACAAAAAATCAAGTTAATGGAAAGGATATTAGTAATTGGGTGTTCAGGACAAATAGGCTCTGAGCTTGTGCTTGCACTTAGAAAAAAATATGGCAGCAACAATGTTTTTGCCACTGATATTAAAAATCCAACCGATGAAATTCGTGAAGGCGGACCCTTTCAGAATTTGGATGTACTGGACTACAACAATCTATTGCATTATGTTGTACGTCATAATATTACTCAAGTCTATAATTTAGCTGCAGTACTTTCAGGTAATGCAGAGAAAATTCCATTGCAAGCATGGGATATAAACATGAAGGCATTGATGAATACCCTTCAAGTTGCCCAGGAATCTCAAGCTAAGAAACTATTTTGGCCAAGTTCCATTGCAGTATTCGGACCAACTACTCCTCGACATAACACTCCTCAATTAACAGTTATGGAACCTAATACAGTTTATGGTATTTCCAAACTTGCTGGAGAAAGATGGGGTGAGTATTTCTATTCTAAATATGGTGTGGACTTTAGAAGTGTAAGATACCCTGGGTTGATTAGTTATAAAACCGAACCTGGCGGTGGAACAACAGATTATGCTGTTGAGATATTCTTTGAAGCCATCAAAAAGAATAGATACGAATGTTTTCTTTCTGAAGACACAGCTCTTCCAATGATGTTTATGGATGATGCCATCAAGAACACAATCAAACTTATGGAAGCTGATGGCGATAGTTTGAGTTTACGTTCAAGTTATAATATGGCAGGTATTTCATTTACACCAAAAGAAATTGCTTCTGAAATTAGAAAACATAAACCTGACTTTGAGATTACATATAAACCAGACTTCCGTCAGGCAATTGCAGACAGCTGGCCAGCAAGTATTGATGATAGTGTGGCACGCAAAGACTGGGGATTACATGATGAGTTTGGTATTGGAAAAATGTCGGCTCACATGCTCAAAAAAATTGAGGAAAAAATAGCTGGATAATCTGCTTGGTTTTTCTATTCTTAATAGTTGTAGGTAAAATTCACTAAATAGTGCTGTTTGGGCCTTGATTTAACTATTTTTAATACCTTTGGAATTAAGTCACCACTTAAATAAAGGATTATTGAAAGTAGTAAAGCTATTTGGCATTATTCTTCTATTACTAATTTCCTCTAGTAATTACGCGGATACAAAAATAGACAGCATTAAGTCTAATATCTCCAAATCGATTAACGATGAGGAGAAGATTTTGTTATTACTAGACCTCGCATCCAGTTATGTTGACGTTAACACAGATTCAGCAAAGTATTACGTCAACCTGGCTCAAATAAATCTGCTCAGCAATCCAGGCATTTATACTTCAGCCTATTATTATCATGTTAAAGGGGTTATTTATAATAAATCATTTAAAAATGATTCTGCCATTCTATTCCTAAAAACAAGCTATTCTCTTTACAATGAGATTGATAGTATTAAAGATATTGCACGTGTAAATAATCTTATCGCCACTTGTTTCAACGATTTAATTATATATGACTCTGCAATTTATTATTATAATCTTTCATTTGCACGACTCGATAGTATTAAGCATTCCAGCTTATATGCAGCAAATCTTAATAATATTGCTAATGTGTATGATAATTTGGGAGATAAAAAGAAGGCTCTCGATTATTATATTAGAGCACTAACTATTTTTAAAGAGTTAAATCAAGAAGTTAATGTTGCCATCACCACAAACAACATAGGAGTAATCAACTTGGATATTGGGAACTACTACAATTCAATTAAGTATTTGGATGAAGCTGCTGAACTTAACTTGAAAAATGGTAATAATTTCAATCTATGCTTAAACTATAATTCACTAGGTTCTGCATACAAAGAATTGGCTCAATTCGACAAAGCACTACAGTACACTATTCTTGCTATGGAGATTGCCGTCAAATCTAATTTTGAGTATCTTGAAGCACAATCAAGTCATAACTTAGGAACCATATATAAGGATAATAAAGAATATGATATGGCAATATCACATCTTCAGAAATCACTAGATATGTGTAACCAACTTGACATTACCAAAGGAGAAATTTACAACTTGATTAATCTTGGTGAGGCATATACCAATCAGAAAAAGTTTGAAATATCAGAAGAGCATCTATTGGCCGGGTTAGAGTTATGTCGCCAAACAGATTTCTCAGTTCATTATGAAGAAGTTTATGATGCTTTGATGAAAAATTATCAAGCATGGGGTAAATACAGGGAAGCATTTAATTATTATCAAAAGTATGTATCAATACGTGACAGTCTGACAAATGTACTTCGGGAAAAAGAGCTAAACGAAATCCAAACCAAGTATGAAACCGAGCAAAAGGAAATTGAGAACCAGAAACTGAAAAGCCAAAACGAACTTCAGGAGATGACAATTTTCCGTCAGAGACTCTTAGTTATTGTAACTGTATTTGTTGCCTTGGTTGCAATTGCGCTATTAGTGATGTTATTCACAGTTAGGAAAAAACGTAAGGAACGGATTGCTTTATTACAGGCAAAAAACAAACTCATTAGAGAGAAATCAGAACAGTTAAATAGAACTATTCAAACCAAAGATCAGTTGTTTTCAATAATCGCACACGATCTTCGGAGCCCTTTTGGGTCACTTATGGGATTCTCTGCTCTATTAACTGAGGAAGCTGAAGCGAATAATTTCGATAATACCTTACTCTACGCACAACAACTTAACTCTGCAACTGCAAGCACATTTGAATTATTGGATAATCTATTGAATTGGTCTCGTTCACAGCAGGATAATCTCAAACCATCCATAGCGAAAATTGATTTGAATACAACTGTTAATGAAATAATTAGGGCTCTTCAGGAGAAGGTAGATGAAAAACAAATAAAATTGTTAAACCTTGTTATCGAAGAAACCATTATTTCTACTGATAAGAATATGATAATGGTTGTTATCCGCAACTTAATTAGTAATGCCATTAAATTCACCCCTAAGAAAGGGCAAATAAATGTTGGTGCTAAAAAAGATGGCGGTAACACTGTAATTTCGATTCAGGATAGTGGAGTGGGAATTGAGCCGGATATCCAGAAGAAACTATTTAGCGGTACTCCAGGATATACCACAAGAGGTACCGAAAAGGAACAAGGTTCTGGATTAGGACTTATGCTTGTGAAGGACTTTGCTGAGAGATTAGGTGGCACTGTTTGGGTTAAAAGCCAACCCGGAAAGGGCAGTACATTTAGTTTTTCAATACCCCAAAATCAGACTAACAAATAATAACTTTTACAGCTAGAGGAAGTAAGGTAAAATTCAATGGAGAATTTCCAAGTGATTCGCCATCAGTTTCAAGAAATACTGATTTCTGTGGTACGGCATTGATTTTAAACTCTTTACCTGTAAATGTTTCCACTTCTTTAATTTTAATAAAAGACCCATCATACAGGTTTTTAATATTCCTGATAACTTTCAGCCTTGATACTTTTCTAATGACCGTAACATCAAAAAGTCCGTCATTGGAAATTGCAAATGGTAGCTGCATCATCCCACCGCCGTTGTATTTACATATGCCAATGCTCATTGTGAAAACCTTACCGGCAAAAATTTGCTCGCCATTCCGATCTATCTCAATATAATTGTAATCGAATTGAAACAACCCTGTAATTAAACTCACCATGTAAGTAATTATTCCACTTGCACCTTTCTGTTTGGCAATATTTGACTTTTTAGCAACCAATGCATCAAAACCCATTCCGGCAATATTCATGAAATAATGAACTTTATCTTCATCATGATGGAGATAAGTTACTTTACCAACATCCTGCAAAAAAGTTTTATTCCTTTTAATGACCTCAATCTGCTCTTTATAATCAGATGGCATACCATACATTCGTCCCCAATCATTTCCGGTTCCAACTGAAATAAGACCAACTGAAATATCGGTAGGTATAACTTTATCTTGCCTAAAAATGCCATTAATAACCTCATTCAAGGTACCGTCACCACCCACAACAATTACCTTACGATAACCATTAACTTCAATGGCAGTTTTTGTAAGGTCTGTTGCATGGTATTGATATTCCGTAAAAATACAATCAAAGGAAAAACCATTATCGGTTAGTAAATTTCGAATCTTTGGCCAGTCTTCCTGGGTTTTCTTACTTCCTGCGTGAGGATTAACTATAACGTACCAGTTGTTATTTGAATCAGTAATCAATTATAAATTATTGTTGGTGGTTATCAAAAGTAGTTAATTTTAATTGATGTATTTGAGATTACCTACTTCTCTTATGTAAGTTTATTAACTTACTGTATTTCATCTGTGTTGTAAATGCCGACATATAACAAATTCTTAAACCCACAGAACCATCCAAGAAACCTAAATAGAAGAAATAATCTCTAATAAATCTGATAATAGGAGAAAACATAAGACTAAAAATGGATCCCTTTTTTCCTTTATCAAAATAAGATTGAGCTGCTATATCCGAAAATCTACGAGCCTGCTTATAATGCTCTTCAACAGTATAATATGAATAATGTAATATATCTCCTTTAATGTGAATTACCGGTTTTTTATCGTTTAGGAAAAACTCATCATGAGGATTTATTCCACCCCAATTACCAAGTTCTCGGTTAAACAACCGTAGCTTTCTATCAGGATACCAACCGCAGTGATGAACCCATGTACCACAATAATTTGTTAGTCTGTTCATTGAATATCCTGATGCTGAAAATCCATTTTTAACTTTCAAAATACTGCTTATTAACTCATGGGATAGTGCTTCATCTGCATCCAATGAAAGTACAAAATCATGACTTGCAAACTTTAGGGCATCGTTCTTTTGTTCAATATAACCGAGGAATTCCTGCTCAATAAAAACCACATCAAACTCTGAACATATCTGTTTTGTACCATCGGTTGAAATGGAATCAACAACAACAATTTCATCAGCAACAGAGTCAACCGACTCCAAACATCGGCGTATATTCCGTTCCTCATTATAAGTGATTATTACAACAGATAGTTTTTCCATACAAAGTTCAAAGATATGGGAATTTTGAAAGTGATGCCATTTTTAATAATCAAGAAATATCTCCTCTGAACTTTTCTTTAACTATTTTAGCCAGTTCAATTTTGAAATAAATGCACCTACACGAAATACTCATATTCAGTGGTTTTCTGGTTTTTATAATAACCATGTTGTTTATTGACATTGGAATTTTTAATAAAGAGGCCAAAGAAATGGGGTTTAAAAGTGCACTCTATTGGACAATTGGATGGGTTTCTCTTTCACTTATTTTCTGGGGAGTGCTATATCTATTTGGTGATCATATACATGGTATTGACAATATTGAGAAGTTGAAACAAGTAATTGCTCAGTATAACCATCCAATTAATATAGAAACCGATGATTACGAGTATTTATTAAGTAAATATCGTCAAAATCTAGGACTAGAATATATCACAGGTTACCTCATTGAATATGCACTAAGTATAGATAATATATTTGTCATTCTAATGATTTTTTATTCCTTTGGACTGGAGAAGAAATATTATCACAAGGTTCTATTTTGGGGGATTCTTGGAGCTATCATCATGAGATTCCTATTTATATTTGTAAGTTCAGCATTAATTCAAGAGTTTTCATGGGTTCTTTACGGTTTTGGGTTATTGTTAGTATTTACCGGTATTAAGATGTTTCTTGAAAGAAATCATGACGAAAAATTTGACACCGGAGATCATAAAATTGTTCGTCTAGCATCGAAACTATTTAGAGTTGATAATGATTATGATGGGCCTGCATTTATAACAAGAAAAAACGGTAAAATACATATTACCACTTTGTTCGTTATATTACTGGTTATCGAATTTACTGATGTAATATTTGCTGTTGATTCAGTTCCGGCCATATTTTCGATTACACAGGACCCATATATCGTATACTTCTCAAACATATTTGCGATTATTGGACTGAGGTCATTGTTTTTCCTTATTCAAAACATTATTGAAAAATTTAGATTCCTAAAAATTGGGTTATCGGTATTATTGGTTTTCATAGGTGTAAAAATGCTAATACATGGTTACTATCAAATACCAACAATGTACTCATTATTAATTGTTTTGGGGATTCTCCTGGTGAGCATATTCCTATCGATGATAATCCCCAGGAAAACATTAAACTAACGAATTGTGATTGGTGACCATTCAAGCAGAAAATAGCAAACACATTCTTATCTTTGCAAGAAATACTCAGAAGTACTAATTAATGATTATAATATGAAACGACTATTGGTTGCAACCGGTGGCGGTGATTGTCCGGGATTAAATGCTGTAATAAGAGCTATTGTTCATAGAGCCTCTAAGGAAAAAGAATGGCAGGTTCTTGGAAGCATTCAAGCATTTAATGGAGTTCTTTGGGAACCACAAGAAATTGTTGAGCTGGATAATAAAACTGTCGCAGGAATTCATTTCCAGGGTGGTACCATATTGGAAACAACCAATAAAGGAGGCCCTTTTGCATGGCCTGTTAAGAACCATCAGGGAATCTGGTCGACGGATGACCGCTCTGATGAAATGATCAGACGGCTTAGGCATATGAACATTGATGCGGTTATTAATATTGGTGGTGATGGCTCCCAATCCATATCTCAAAGATTATATGAAAAAGGGTTAAATATTATTGGTGTCCCGAAAACCATTGACAATGATCTTAGCAGTACCGATTCTACTTTCGGATTTCAAACAGCTGTTCAGATTGCCACAGAAGCTGTGGATAAACTTGTAACAACTGCAGCAAGTCATAATAGGGTTTTTGTACTTGAGGTTATGGGAAGAGATGCCGGATGGATTGCTCTTCATGCAGCAATTGCTGGTGGAGCAGAGGTTTGCTTAATACCTGAAATCCCATACGATATCAACAAAGTAAAAGAAGTTCTGGAGAAAAGGTTTCATCATGGGCGTGGATTTGCAGTTGTTGTAATATCCGAAGGAGCTTACCCTGAAAATGGCAAGGTGACTGGTCGTGAAATGGGTGAAGCGGGCTATGAACACATAAAACTCGGTGGAGTTTCAACACAATTTATAAAGCAACTTAAAGAAGCTGGTTTCAAACCTGATATGAGAGAGACTATACTAGGCCATTTACAAAGGGGAGGAATACCAATTGCATACGATAGAGTATTATCTGCTCAAATGGGTGTGAAAGCAATGGAAATGGCAATAGATGGAGAGTTTGGTAAGATGGTAGCCTATCGTCATCCTGAGCTGGTAGGAGTTGATATTAAGGATGCCATTACAGTTCCAAATCTGGTTAAAAAAGACAGTCAGTTAATTGAAACAGCAGAAGGTTTAGGTATTTGTCTGGGTTACTAAGAAACTGTCCAAAATTTGGTCTGTTTTTAGAGTTACCAGTTTATTTCATGTATGGTGAAATTGGTTGCCTTATATGATTCTACAACCTGATTTCTTGAAATTTCAGCTTCCTTTTTTGTTTTAAAACCATTGGAAGTTCTATATCCACGATCTGTATCTCCCCAGTTAGGTACAGTATTTACTAAAATCTCATTAAACTTATGGTTTAGTTCATACCTTTTATTTTGCAAATGAATATTACTCACATACATATGATATGCATTATTATTTCCTCCTGATGGATCACAGTAACAAGATGAAAATACATAATAATAGTAGGGCCCTATTTTTGTACTTGGATTTGGTGAATTAATAAATATATTATTACCTATTTCAATATCTGGTGGATCAGTAGTATTGATATAAATATCACCAATAAAATCATAACAAATTGTTAATCCTGCAATGAGTATATCAAGATCTCCATCCTTATCATAATCGCCAAATATTGCATTCCCTTCCGCTACACCAGGTAATCCTGCCATAATATTCTCAAGATCAAACCCTCGATTATTTTCATAGATGATTGAATACGACCTCTCTAACGACTCACCAGTCATTACAACGTCAAGATCTCCATCACTATCATAATCACCCAGATCAATGCTACAATTTCTAAGTGGACGAATTGATACAGGCTCCTCTCTAAAGAAACTACCCTTTTGATTACTGTATATCATACAAACTGGATATCCATCAACATCTTCACCGCTTATTATAAAATCTAAATATTGATCACCATCCAAGTCACCCCATGCTCCGGCACTATTCTTAAGTGGAATAAATTCTTGAACAACTCTATTATACTTACTATTAGTGTTATTATAAACTGCAGTTATTGGTCTTGTACCGGTATTTCCAGTTATTAAAATATCAAGGTCTTTATCATTATCATAATCGCCCCAAGTAGCATTACCATTATAAACTCCTGGTATATTAGGAATAGTCTGACTAAATATTCCTTTATCATTACGATAAATACTAATTAGTATTTGATTGTTAAATTGTTTTCCAGTAACAAGGATGTCTAAATCCTCATCATTATCAAAATCACCCCACTCCACAGAGCCGTCAGTTACAGGAATAAACATTTCTTTAATTGCAGTGAAACGAGACGGTCCATCATTTCGGTACAACCTCATAATCATTTGATCTCCCTCCGTAAGTCCGGTAAGAATTATATCTTCATCTCCATCATCATCATAATCAGCCGCTGCAATATCTCCTCTGTACAAAGGTGGAAGAAGGCTGGTTATTTTCTTAAACTTACTCTTGGAATAATGGGTATTTATTTGAGAAATAACATAATGAGCATCATCACGATAATAATCTCCGGCAAGAAAAGCTTTCATAGGTACTTCTTCACCATAGTCAATCCATGTCATGACCGGCTGCATTACTCCTACAAAATTGGTTTGAGCCTTATCGAAAAGCTGCGCCCAGATACTACTTTGAATAAGTAAGATGATTAGTACCACATAGGTAATTCTCCACATAATCAATATCGATTGTTTGAGCTTAAAAATAAGAACTATTTATAAACTATAAGTAGATGGATTCAGACATTTATAAAAATGATACAAACAATTATAAATGCTTATAAATCATATCATGAAGTTTTGAAGAGGTGATTGGTTTCATTAATATATCATCATATGCCTCTTTGATATTATCAAATTCTTTTCCATAAGTATATGATGTCTGTGAAATAACTGGTAACTCCTTCCGCTTTCTCTTAATAGCCTTAGTGGTTTCATAGCCGTTGATTCCTGGCATATTATAATCCATAATAATTAGATCTATCTTTCTACCTGAATCAATAATATCTAAAGCTTTATATCCATCTTCCGCCCAGAGAACTGTTGCTCCTGATTTCTTAAGAAGTGCCTTAATTAATAGATAATTAATTTGGATATCATCAACAACCAGTACAACAGTATTGTTTAAATCTGTACCATACTTGGTATTCGTTTCTTGAACAAATTTTAAAGCTTCCATAATATCCTGCTTTAGTGAACATATTTCAAGGCCAGTATCATGCCAAATCTATAATATGCTGTATATGGGAGTTTTATAAAAATATCAAATCATGAAAATGCTACTATTTTGGGAATAATGTCTTATTTTGGGAATTTTACCAGTAACGATTTGCTAGTTTAGAAACCTATAGCCAAGTTGAAAATAAAATCTACTCATACTTGAATCAATATCAGGATCACCAGAAACACCACCACCTATCTCGTATCTAATCATTCCAGATAGTTTCTTGCCATGAATTCCAATCCCAAAGAGCATACTCAATTCATATTTCTTCAAGCTGCTGATTGCCTTACCTTCTTCATAATATTCCTTCATGCCAACATAGGTAGTTTCCTTCATGGTATTTTCACTTGCAAAAGCAAAACCATTTATAACTCCTATATCCAG
The DNA here is from genome assembly GCA_937901015.1 of uncultured Bacteroidota bacterium. Taxonomy (GTDB): domain Bacteria; phylum Bacteroidota; class Bacteroidia; order Bacteroidales; family F082. The sequence continues at coordinate 18,824 of CALCGQ010000335.1, forward strand.
GAATATACTTGAGTAGTTAATTGAAAAATTAGCCCTAAACATATTCGCAAGTTTCACATAAGTTGACCCTATATGTGTTTGAGTGGAACGACGACTATTACTATTAATAAGCTCGTCATATGTAGCCTTTACGCCATAGGAAACAACCAACAACTCATTATTTAACGACCATCTATTGCCAAAAGTTTTTGGGAAGAAAAGGTCAGCTGATACGCCAGCAGTTACCATTGGCACCCATGGATATTGAACTGCAGTAAGATAATCCACCCCAACGCCACTAAAGGAAACCTTTGTAATGGTTAGCCCAGCTAGGGCCGCTAACTTTAGATCTATTAGTGGATCTTCTTTAACAACCTCAGCATCAGAATTTGAACAATCATAGTAATACTTAAATGCTTTTTTCAAACTACTAAGGTTATAACTAGTATTTGATATAACCTGATTAATACTTGGGCATCCTACAAAGTAAATTATAAGTTGTCCGATATAGTTATTGTTATACGCTATTCTGCTTTTCTCGTTTTCTGTAATTTGGTACCTCTTATGGACCAGCCAGTCGAATGTTCCTCCATTGTTTATGTAGAAACTATTCTTACCATACTCATCAACAAATAACAACAATTCTCTCTCTCCAGATATTACCACTTGTAAGAAAACAGTATCTGAAATATATGATAATTGTGCCGATTTAGACAGATTAGAAGTTTGATTTGAACTTTGCTCAACCTTTACAATTGCACTTTTGTATTTCTCTGTACCAATTCCAAATTCTTTTATGGTATGAGGAGAATAGATTATCTCATCACTTGCTCCAGGTGGCATAAAGATTAATTCAATGGGATTACTTATGCTATTTTCAAACCTTAAAGATCCTTCAATGGTATCATTTTGGAGTGTGACAATATAACCGGGTATATTATCATTGCCACCAAACGAGGCTAAAACCCCAATGAAGACCGAAAAAATGAAAACTAAAATAATCCTTACCATGAAACTCTTTATTTCAGATAATCATTAAAATATGATAAGATCTTTTTATAGAGATGTGCTCTGTTTTTTCCCCTCATATTATGACCATGTCCGGGATAAACAAAATAGTCTATATCCTTATCTTCATCTATTGCATATTTCAGAAACTTAAGGCTATGTTGCCATACAACAGTTGGGTCATTGGTTCCATGGATAATCATCAGTTTTCCATCAAGTTTACCAACTTTTTTGAGCAAATTAGCATTTTCATATCCTTCAGGATTTTCATCAGGCATATCCATATAACGCTCACCATACATAATTTCATAGTACTTCCAATCAATAACCGGGCCTCCAGCAACACCAACTTTAAAAACTCCCGGATTATCAAGCATCATACTAATGGTCATAAAACCACCATAGCTCCAGCCATCAACCCCAATTCGGTCAGAATCTACAAAGTTCAGTGATTTAAGATAATTAACACCAACCATCTGGTCTTTAACCTCATTTACACCCAGCTGACGATGAATCGACTGCTCAAAATCACGACCTCTGTTTGCAGTGCCACGATTATCAAGTGTGAAAATAACATAACCTTGCTGAGCCAGATAATTCAGAAAAAATCCTGCACCTCCCATCCATGAATCTGTTATTAACTGTGCATGAGGACCTCCGTAGACATATACAATCACAGGATATTTTTTTGTACTGTCGAAATTCATGGGTTTAATTAATCTACAATAAAGATCATCACCAGCATCTGATTTAAGAGTAAATATTGACATTTCACCAAGCTTATAATCAGCTAGTGGTTTTTTATCTTCTTTTATAACCCTAATTACTTTGGCCTTGGAATTTAGAACCTTATACTCACGGCTAACATCAGTATTACTGTAAATATCAAGTACATACTTCCCTGATTTACTAACCATTGCACTATGAGTCCCACGATCAGGAGTGATTCTTGTAATATTATCAGATCCAATTTTTACCTTATATATATTTTGCTCTAAAGGACTGTCTTTAGTTCCTTTGAACCAAATTACATCATTTGGATACTCACCAATTAACTGCGTTACAACCCAGTTGCCACTTGTTAATTGTTTTATCATTTCACCTTTATTATTATATAGATACAAGTGGTTCCAACCATCTCGTTCACTTTGCCAGATGAAATGATCTTTATTATTCTTAAGGAAGTAAAGCCCTTCTTCTGGCTCAACATACTTTGAGCTCTTTTCTTCAAATAGCTGAGCTACAAATTCACCCGTTGAAGCATTGTATTTATTCAATTTAAGGTGATTCTGCTCACGATTAAGTATACCAATATATATAAACTCACCATTGGGCCCCCATGTAACAGCTGTAAGAAATTGATCGGCAGGACCTTCAGTATTTATGGCTATGGTTTCTTCCTTTTCAAGATCATATACCAATAGCGTTACCTCATGACTTGTCATACCAGCCATTGGATATTTAGTATTCTCAACCTCAGCAATACGTGAATCAATATCAACCAATGGATAGTCGGTTACCATTGTTTCATCCATTCTGTAGTAGGCTAGTTTCTTAGACTCAGGAGACCAAAATAATCCTTTACTGATTCCAAACTCAACCCGATGAACAGCTTGTCCGTTGACAATGCCAGGGTTTTCATCATTTGTTATTTGTTCAACCTTACCATCGATTGAAATGAAAATATTATTGTCTTTTGTATACGCGATAAATCTGGTATCTTTTTCAAAATCCACATTTTCAGCATCTTCATCTAAACTATTCAACCAATGGATTTCACCAGTAACAAAATTGTAATTATAGTAATTATGTTGTGATGTAAAGTTACATGAGATATCATCAGGAAAACTGACCCTGGGTAATCGGCGTATAGAATCATACTTATTATCCGACATCGCTTTGTTGATCATATCAATATCAAACAGCAAGGTCTCCGTTCCGCTTTTTGCACCCACTTTATAGATTGCATTACCTGATGCATAGGCATAATTATTTGATTCACCTATCCATTGTAATTGTGATACAGAAGCTGGATATAGCTCGCGGTTCATATAAATTGCATCTTCTGCTGTAAGCACTTTATCTTGCGCAACAGAAATCATGTTAACCATCATGATTATAAGGGCAACAAATATTTTTAATGTATAATTCATAATGTGAACTTTATATTATTTTACAGTGATTTTTTCAACTCTGAATTTAAAATCTGACAAATAATTACTCTTCTTATCATTTAGATAGACAAAGAAACTATCTGGTAATTGAACTGGAATCTCAATGGTTGTATAATTCCACCAACCATTATTAATAGGATTTTGTGGTGCTTGATATGGTAAATCAAATTCCCATAACTTTCCTTTATCATCAGCTCCTCTAATTACCACAAAATACCATCGAAAATTTGCTCTCTCCTCATTATATCTTGTTAAATAAATTTGCAGCTGTCCTCCTAATGATATATTCCTGAGATTCTCAAGGTTCTTTTCAAGATCTTCCTGTTCCCGTTTTTCGGAAATAGCAACTCTGTGAAAACTTGATTCCAATGAATCTAAACTTTGATATCCAATTGCAGTAATTGGAGAATAATTGTATGTTGATGGATTATTCGGTAGTTGGCCGAAAATTTTTGTTATTTCATATCCGCTTATGACTCTAGTTTCATTGTCTAACCAAACCCTTGAATATAGTTGAGGGTTCATTTCTTGGCCCATTAGAGGAACTATGGCAAACAAATTCAATAATAAGGTTGAAATTAATAACTTATTTAAAATATTGCTAGGTATTAATGATGACAAAGCCATATAAGGATGTCTAATTAAAAGATGAAACCACATCTGTAAAAGACTTTATTAATCCTGGATTATCCTCAAAAAGGTTCCCAACAACAATTATATCAGCTCCGGCATTCAGAACACTCTTAGCTTTTTCGGGAGTTCTTATTCCACCTCCAATGATTAAAGGAATCTCTATTGAACCTTTAACAAAACTGATCATTTCTTCGGGTATGGTTTGAAGAGCACCGCTTCCAGCATCCATAAAGATTGTATTAAGACCCAGCATTTCTCCAGCCATAGCAGTGCAGGCAGCAATATCTTTCTTATCATTTGGAATTGGAAATGAATTACTCATGTATGAAACAGAAGTAGGTTTTCCACTATCGATAAGCATATAACCAGTTGGAATCGTTTCAATTCCAGCAAGTTTAATATATGGTGCAGAAAGAACATGCATACCAATAAGCATATCTGGGTTACGCCCGGATATCAATGATAAAAACAACATTGCATCTGCATTTCGACTAATTTGATATGTGTTACCTGGAAAAAGTATTACAGGTATATTTGAATTCTCTTTGATAGTCCTGATACATCTGAATAAGTTATCGCTGGTAAGCAAACTACCCCCAACAAACAGAAAATCTGTTCCGTTATCATCCGCTATTTTTGAGGTACTAATTAGCTGCTCCTCCGAAAGTTTATCAGGATCAATAAGTACTGCTAATTGCTTTTTTTTCTTTGTAAACAAATCTTTTACGTTCATAAAAAGGAAGCCTTTTTGTTTTGTGTATAAAAAAATGGAATTAACAAAAGTAGTAAAATAATAAAAGGAGAAAGAGTTGTTTTTACTTGTGTAAATATTGGCAGGGAAACTTAACTATACGAGTATCATTGACAAATAAATACCCATACCTATTGCACCAACAATTATCCAAAATGTAATCATTGGTGGTAAACTATCTTTTTCAGGATCGTAATCAAATATATTATATGGCATAATTTGTTATTAAGGTAACTTATTTAATCTTGCTCCGTTTCTAAATGCAACAATAAATGAATCGCTAATACCATTGTTTAACCTTAGATAATTACGTCTTTCTTTGGCTTGATCATACGTTGGATATGATCCAACTGTGTATATGTAAAAACCATTATAGGTATTCTCTTTTATCTCAGAAGCAGGAATATTATATGTTGTACTCAGATGATGGATGGAAATTGCTTTACCATACTTTGCTCTAATCTGAACCCTGTATTCAATACCTTGTACATTAACTTCCTGTTTTATTACCGGTTCCGTGATTACTTCTTCAACGGGTACGGTTATTATCTCCTCAACTACTGTTTCCTTAGCTGGAGGTAAAACAGGTATAGCTACAATAACTGGTTCAATGGTAAGGGCATCAACTTCCGGTGGTGAAATTGGTTTATTGGGATTATAGTCATAATCCGCGCTTTCGATTACCTCATCTGTTTCTTCCTTGGGCTTGAAATACCTATACTCTTCTTTTTTACTTTGTTTACTTGAGTTTCCTCCGAATTTGTATGAAATTCCAAGCGATGTATAGTTATATACATCATATTTAAACCCACCCTCAGTAGCATCAAGCTTATCAGTATCAAGTAAACGGTTTGCGGTTTCAAGATTCAGGTTAACCCTGTTACTAAGTCTTAAATCTAAACCAAGTCCGCCCAAGAACATCCCCTGAAGAGATCGGCCAGCAAAACTACTCCCAGATCCATTTCCTTGACTCTTTAAGACTTTTTTGGTTTGAAGATCCATGAGTTCTGTATTGAAATTTGTAATCCCTAACCCTAACAATATATAAGCATTCCATACCTGATCTGCTCTATACTTTTGAAAGATATTTCTTATTCCAATTGTTGCATTAAGATTAAATTCCACATAGTTTGATTCGAAATACAGATTTCTCTGTCGACGAGTACCAGCAAGATTTCCGTACAAGAACTGTCCTCTTATACCAAAGATAGGTGAAATCTGTTTTATAAGCATCGCACCACCGGCAAAACGCCACTCATTTTCATTAGTAGATACAGGTGCAAATTGGTATTGCTTAATATCGCCAAAGAATAAACTGGTGCCACCGTTTACATTAATTTGCCAAAAAGACCTGAAATTACTTGTTTTATTATATGACTGCGCCTTGATGCTGGGCAATACAAATAATAATAAAACTATGGTTAATATCAGATATTTTACAATAGGTGGCTTATTGTGGTACATGGTAATCTAGTATTAGGTTCATACAATATCTGTCACACCTTGTAACAAATGTATTAATGAGCCTAAAATTAGATAATAATACTGCGGCTAAAAATTGAGATCTAATTAATTATCGCCAACCAATTGTTAATATCTTCCATCTGAATTGCAGGGATATCAAGTTTGTTTTTTTTGCGATATCCATTTAACTTTTGCTGTATGGCTGATGGTTTGGTTTTCTTTAAAACGTCAGGACTTGTAAAGCCTGCAGGTATCATTATTTCAGCCCAATCAGCTGATACACCCATATCTACAAAATCTGCCGAAGTAATTACTTTCTTAACGGCTTCCGGTCTCATTTGTGGGAAAAACAATACTTCCTGAATGGAGGATTGATTGGTCATTAGCATAACTAATCTATCGATTCCTATTCCCATTCCTGATGTTGGAGGCATTCCATATTCTATTGCACGAAGGAAGTCCTGGTCAATAACCATAGCCTCATCATCACCTTTTGCAGCCAAATCCATTTGTTCCTCGAAACGTGCTCTCTGATCTATAGGGTCATTTAACTCAGAATATGCGTTTGCCAACTCCTTCCCATTTACCATTAATTCAAAACGTTCCGTTAATTCAGGATTCTCACGGTGACGTTTACAAAGTGGTGACATTTCAACTGGATAATCAGTAATAAAAGTTGGTTGAATAAATGAGCCTTCACATTTCTCACCAAATATTTCATCAATAAGTTTACCAACTCCCATGGAAGGATCAGTTTCAATATCTAGCTTTTTACAAACATCCAAAAGCTCATCAACTCCCATCTTGCTCACATCATAACCGGTAAACTCTTTAATGGCATCAAGAATACTAAGTCTTCTATATGGTGCTTTAAAATTTATAATGTTATCACCTACTTGTACTTCTGTAGTTCCATGCAGATCAAGAGCAATTTTCTCAATCATATTCTCGGTCATTTTCATCATCCAGAAATAATCCTTGTAGGCCACATAGATTTCCATCTGCGTAAACTCTGGATTATGAAAACGGCTCATACCTTCATTACGAAAGTCTTTTGCAAACTCAAACACTCCATCATATCCACCAACAATCAATCTTTTAAGATAAAGCTCATTGGCGATTCTAAGATAAAGTGGCATGTTCAATGCATTGTGATGTGTAACAAATGGTTTTGCTGCAGCACCCCCTGGAATTGACTGAAGAATTGGTGTTTCCACCTCAAGATAACCCTTATCATTTAAGAAGTTTCGCATTGACCTTATTACTTGAGCTCTTTTAACAAAAGTATCCTTAACGCCATCATTTACAATAAGATCTACATAACGTTGGCGGTATCTTTGATCTGGATCTGTAAATGCATCATAAACTTCACCATCTTTTTCCTTTACAATTGGTAGTGGACGTAACGATTTTGTGAGAATGGTGAATTCCTTAACATGAACTGTGATTTCACCCATCTTAGTAACAAAAACAAACCCTTTTACACCGATGATATCACCAATATCAAGAAGACGTTTAAAGACCGTATTATAAAGAGTTTTATCTTCTGCAGGACAAATTTCATCGCGTTTAAAATACAACTGGATTCTCCCTGATGAGTCCATTAATTCTAAAAATGAAGCAGCACCCATAATACGTCTGCTCATAATTCTACCTGCCAAACAAACATCCTGATATGCTTCCTCATTGCTTTGGAAATTCTTAGAAACATCTGATGCAAGTACATTTACTGGATACTGCTCTGGAGGATAGGCATTGATTCCAAGTTTATTCAACTCTTGTAATGCGCTACGTCTTATTTGTTCTTGTTCACTTAGTTGCATGGTTCAAAAAAATTTTTGCAAAGATAAAAAAAAGCTGCCCCTCTATAACCGTTAGAGAGAGCAGCTTTAAAATAAGTTTAAGGGTTCCTATTTTAGGAATACTTTTTTGCTTACACTTTGAGTATCATTTTTAATTTGCACAAAGTAAATACCTTTTGGGTTGTTACTTAAATCTATGGAAACTAATTCTGATCCTTGTACATTAACTGATTGTGTATAAATCACTTTACCAACAATATCAATAACTTGTAACTCACCATTTGTAAGTTCCATAGCATTGATATTTAGGTTAAATAAACCTGATGTTGGGTTAGGATATACTTCAAGAGAAACTGCTTCAGGGTTTTCATTAACACCAACGCAATTAACAACTGTGATTACTTGCTCAGCAAATCCTTCACAACCATTCTCTTCGTAACTGTAAGTAACTGTGAATTCACCTGCGCCTGCTTCTGTAGGATGGAAATACATACCTTCAGTAACAAAATCGCCTGAATAAACACCGCCTTCTGGAGTTCCTTGAGTTAACAAATAAGGATCCCAATCTTCATTACAAAGATCTTCAACGTCAGCAAAATCTACTACTGGAGGCTCACCTACATTAATATAATCAGCTTTAAAAGCTGTATCATAGCGAGTTCCGTCATAAATAACTAATTCTACGTCATAAGAACCTACTTCTTGATAATATACATTAGGGTTCATCAAAGCAGAAGTTTCAGGGATACCACCTTCAAAAGTCCACTGATACTGGATAACATTACCAATACTTGTTGAGGCAAAGTGTGCTGTACCTGCATCACAAATATCTGAAGGATCTGCTTCAAAATCTGCTAACCAAGTTGGATAACCTGGATCAAGATCTTCTAACATTACACTACCAGTACTTAGTACATGTTTGTTATCGTTGTCTTGTAACCAGCTAATAAGTTCACAATTTTCTGGAACCCATGAATTGTCAAATGTAAATGACAATTCTAGTTCAACAGTACTGCTATTAGATGGGAAAGTAACTGCAGTTCCATAAGCATCAGGAATCATGAGTCTCTGTGTGTAATCTATTGTTGACATACCTTGCCAGTTGTAAGGAATATCTGTTTCAGTAAGAGCAAAATGAATTACAATATTTGTACCTGAATAAGCTGCAATCTTATCAACAGTAACTTTGATATCATAAACATCACCAGTATTGTCGCCAGTAATATCAACAGCAAAAGCAGTTTGTTCTTGAATACGAGCGTTAACAATTGGTAAATAACTTCCATATGAACTCTGAGTACTACTACCACCTACTACTTCATTATATTCACCATCAAATTGAGCTGTTGGATATCCGCTAATTCCGTAATAAGAACAACGAATCGGAGCTTCAACAGTATTAAATGGGTCATTACTATTAAAGTTGTGGTATTCAATACCAGCTACCGGGTCACCATTTGTGTAGAGTTCGTGCAAACCCATTGCTGCACCTGGGCAATAAGGACAACCTGTCCCAGTCCCAACTTCAACTAACACTTCTACTCTATCAATCTGTGCTGAGAGAGCGAAAAATGCTAAAGTTGCAAAAAAAGTAAAGATTAATTTTTTCATAGTAATTGTTTTAATGATTTCAATCAATTTTAAATATTGGTTTTTATATATTAGAGGAATATAGCTTTTAATTAACAAATTCATTGATAGTTAGCGGGTTAAACACATTCCCACATGCATATATAACAATTATTATATATGACATGCAATATATAAAATATTATTGAACTGACAACCACTAAATAACAAAAGGTTGCACAGACTATTTCTGATGAAATCTAATGGGCAATAATAACCCTAGAAAAATACCTCTTTGATCCCGAATTCAGAATCAATGTATAGTATCCTGAATTCAAGTGTTTCAAATTTAAAGGAATCACATTAGCATCTGATAATTCAAACCCATCACCATTATAGACTATAGTTCCTTTTGAATCCATAACTTCAATATTGAATTCTTGTATTTGATTATTAAGTAGCTTAATATTTATTAATCCACTACTTGGAACGGGAAACACTTCCATAACTTCTTCTGCATTATCATATAAGCCTGTGCAGTTGACAAAATCAATCTCTATTTCACGTAAACTTGTACACTCAAATAAATTAGTTACCTGAACACTGTAGGTCTGTATTCCAAATCCATAATTTACTGTATCAACTTCAATGGTACGTGTTATATCCCCTGTTGACCACAGATATATATCACCATCATCTCCAGCATCCAATACAATTATTTCTGATCCGCAATAACTAGTATCTACTCCAAGATTAACCTCTGGTGCCGGTAAAGTATATACAAAAACAGAATCCGTAGCAGTGTGATCACCATCCTGAATTTCTACTATATACCAAGTAGGAACCGTTGGTATTGCAAAAGGTCTAGGTTTTACAGAAGTAAATCCGACGGGAATTGAAGACCATGAATATGTAATTGAATCAAATGACCCTGTAACGCTTGCTTCCACACGTATTAATGATCCTGAGCATATGGTATCTGGCTCCGCTTGCACATCAATAACAAGATGGTCCACCCGAAGACTAACTGGTATCTGAACTATTCCAGACAATGGATCATTGGAGGATATCATTAAGTTAGTTGAGTAATCTCCAGGAGGAAGATCAACTGCATTAAAATTAACCCATACTCTGCTTGTATCTTGGGGTACGACCGTATCCTGGGTTCTACTTAAGTCCATCCATGCATGAATAACTACAGTATAGTCTTCAACTTCTCCAAAGAAAGTGTTTCCACAAGGACTCAAATCTCCTGAATACGTTAACCTTACTCGCATCTTAGTAGAACCTGTTACAGAACCCGGTGGTGGAATGATAGTACCAGAGAAAATAGGTGAACCAGGTGATCCATTAAGCTCTAAAAGCTCTGTATCATCAAAAACTCCATCAATATTCCAATCTATCCAAACCCCGCACTTATCCAAATCATATGGCTCACCGTTTGTTACAATAATATCATAATTATTACCAACTTTCATAATGGTTTCCATTTCTGAATAATCGGTATAATTATCATTACCTGTATTAACATTACTAATGTCACCTACCTCAACTCCGCTAATATACTCATCTCCAATTTCACTACCACCGCTGGCATCACAATATGTAAGGATCTTATTTTGAGTGGAATTCAAGCTAATATTATATTCCAAATTAAGCTGTCCGTTATTAACGATAACCAGCTCATGTTCCGAATGTCTTCCAACGGCAATGTGATCAGTAATTGAATCCGGGGAAACATTCATTATAACACCTCCCCATTGTAAAGAAATACCAGAAGCACCTGATTCAATATCGCCATCATAGTATGCAGTAACTCTATATCTATAAAGTCCATATTCTGGAAGCATTTCTGAAAATGCAGTATCTATGGTTGACCCAATTGAATCGCCATCTCGGTAAACAATAAATCCTAAAAAACCTGGTGCCTCTTCATATGTCCAGCTAAGCTTAGCCTCACCGGAATCAAAAAGCACCTCACCCATTAGATCAATGGGTCGGTTAACAGGGCTAGTTTCATAGGGCGAACAAAATGACATTGCATAACCAAGTCTGTTATCTGTCCATACGGGGTAAACTACTCCATTTTTAGCATGAATACCCAGATAATCACCCATGTAACTATCTGCTAAGCCAGGTATTGGTGCTGGAGTAAAGCTAACATCACTAACTTTAAATTCCTCCCAGTTTTCACCACCATCAACTGAGTTTGCACAATAAACCTCGCAACTACTGTAAATCACATCTCTATCATCGTAATAAACCATACTCAGAATACCGGTTGTAGGATCACATGTAATCCATTGCATAAAATGTTGTTTTCCTTCATTTGGTACACTATAATTTACCTTTAAGGGATCACTCCATGTTTCACCCATATCTATGGATTTTATCAGATAAACATCCACATCATAACCGTTATTAATTCCTGGAACTCCTTTATTTGCCCATGTAACATAAATAGTCCCTCGGTCAGCATAGTTACTATTATCAACCGTAGAAACAGGAAAAGAGTTCACTCTCATATTTTTACTGGTTCCTGAAGCTCTAATACCTCTTATATCAGTGATTATCCTTTTAGCAGGTTCCCATGTAACACCTCCATCTAAAGATTTTGCCATACCAATTGCACTTTCGTCACTTCCTCCTGATGGCCAACTATCGTAAATTGCCCATACTGCGTAAACTTCACCATCCGGACCTGTGCTTATGTGAACCCCTTGGTTATGGCTTCCTGCATTAACTTCTGAACTGATATCTGTATTAATATTCCATGTTTCACCATCATCCGTCGAATAGCTAAATCCAATTTCTCCCAAAGCAAGATCACTAAAGTTGGTCCATGCTACATAAAGGTTTCCTTCATATGGACTATCAGGATTGTTATCGATCCACATATGGTTTTTATCGCAGTTAATGGATGGGTTTGGAGATGCGTTCTTAACTATCCAACTCTCACCATTATCATCAGAATAAGAAACGCCCATCCCAGAACTACCATTGATATAATTAATATACCACCTTCCATTTAAGCCAATTGTTGCGGCGGGATCCCCAAAATTCTCTTCCCCTGCTCCCTCAATATCACCATCCCATGTGGTACCAGAGTTATTAGAATAAAAAGAATTAGCCCCAAAAGTAGTATCAATGGGATTGGTTGCTGAATTATTTGAGTTTATAAGATTTGTTTCATCCAATGGATTAATAAAAACAGAATTTTCACTTTGAATACAATTAATTTCGGTAACAGGAACATCGGGAGAATCTAGGGTTGAGACTGTTTTTGCACGTATTTTACTACCAGTAAATGTAGCTGACTTGACTCTTACCTCCGGATTGTAAGGAACAATTCCTTTTGCGGCTAATCGAGTCCAATATCCCTGATTATCAATGCGAGTATCAACTTTTTCTGTAATAGAATTGTTAATTGCCCTGTTTGTAGCATACCCCAAGGCCAGGATTACTGTAATTGATAATAATACTTTTATGATTTTCATGATCTTCCCAAATATTCGACATGCAATATAATACTATATTGATTATTAAACATCCAGGATAGTTGCACCAATAAAAAAAGGGTTGCCCGTTTCAATCCGGACAACCCTTTTTAATTTTATTAATTCTTATTATTTCCTCAAAACAATTGTTGAAGATTTGTAAGATCCTTCTTTTACTATTGTTAAGGTATATATGCCATCTGAATAATCAGACAAATCAACCTTTTGTGTATGTGAACCTGAGATAACAATATCATTGATCTCTTGAATAACTTTACCACTAACATTTGTAATTCTAATAACTACAGGTTTATTGGATTCGCTGGTTAGATCCATGGTTATTATTCCTGATGTTGGATTTGGATATACTTTTATATCAACATCTGATAATTCATTAATTCCTGTACAGTCAACAAATTCAAGACTAATTTCACCAATGTTATTACATCCCGATGTATTAGTTACATCAACATAGATATCCTGTGTTCCATAACCATAACCCACTGTATCAATTAGAATTGATTGTGTTGTTTCAAGATTAGACCAAAGATATGCTGAACCAGCGTTACCAGCATCTAAGGTAATAGTGGTTCCTGCGCAAAGAGTTGTATCTGACCCTAATTCAACAATTGGAATTTCGGCAAAGTCAACATAAACTGTATCATAGCCCTTACATCCATTCTCATTTGTAACTTCAGCCCAGAACATGGTAACTCCACTGCCACTTCCCATTATTGTTTGTGTTACTTCGTCAGTTGACCATAAGTAATCAGATCCAGGATTACCTGCATCAAGATCGGTTTGAGTTTCCCCACAAAGCACTTCATCAGTACCAAGATCAACTTCTGGCAATTGATTAACAGTTACAAACACAGATTTATCAAGGGTTACAGAACCACTACTAACCGACACAAAGTAGGTGGTATTTTCTTCAGGTTCAACCATTGGGGATGCCTCATCTGAGACAAAACCCTCAGGAACTGAAGTCCAAGAGTATTGATAAGTCCCCAATCCTCCAACAGCCTCTGCTGTAAGTTGAGTATTGGAACCAAAGCAAATAACTTCTGGATCAGCTGATGCTGCAAGTGTCATATCCGTTACATGCATTGTTAAATCAACATATACATTTGTATTAACCATGTCATTTGTAACAAAGTTTAATGTTTCGGTATATGTTCCAAGCTCTTTATCTGTTGAGTTAAATTTAAGTACAACATTCATGGAGTCACCTACTAATATTACTCCATTATCAGGTTCAACAGTAATCCAGTCAGCAATAGCTACATTTCTAAAGAATGGTGAAAGAGAGTAATCAAGATCAAGAACACCCATATTCTTTACTACCATGATGTGATCTTCAGTTTCATTTGGCATAATAGCAGATGTAAATGAACCTGGATATACTTCTATTGTTGATGAACCCCACTGAGTTTGCTTCACAACAGGGTCTGATTCGTCGGTTCCACCATAATATGCTGTAATCTCATATAAATAATAATCATAGCCAGGTAACTGGTCAGTGAAATCCATGCTGGCAGATGTGTCTATCTCAATCCCATCTCTATAAATCTTAAAATATTCAAACCCTAATCCACCGGGATGATCCCATGTCATTGATGATTCACCGGTTTCCTGATTGGTTTCAATTTGCAGATTGATTGGAGAATACATTTCAATTAAGCTATTTATGGCAACCAAAGCATCTACCCTACCTGCTCCATATAAATTATCCTTACCAGTTGCTCCAAGATCAACGGCAGTTGTTTCCAATGCAATATTAATTGCTGCAGGGGTCAAACTTGGCACCTTTGACATCAATAATGCCATAATTCCAGCAACTCCTGGAGTAGCCATTGATGTACCACTCATTGAGGTGTAACCATTAATATTAAATGCATTACAGGATTTTATATTAACTCCTGGTGCACATACATCGGGTCTTATTAACCCTAACTCAGGATTAAAAGGATAATCATTAAATGGGCTTATGGCCTCCCAATCTGATGGGCCTCTAGCAGAAAAAGATGCAAGATTATCATTGTTATCAGTAGCTCCAATACATATACATGCAGAAATACCACCGATTAAGGTTTGATCGGGATTTAGCCATGGTGGCGGACAATCTCCGGGTGTTCTAACATCATCAGGATTACTTGGAGATCCTCCCTCATTACCTGCAGCTATTGCAGCAACCACTCCAGCTGCGAGTGCATTATCAAGTGTTTCTCTCCAGGTAGACCTTGCAGGATTGTATGCATGCATCCAACCAATTGACATGCTCAATATATCAACATCATAGTCAATGGCAAACTCAATCGCTTCCCAACTATCTGATTCTGCTCCACCTCCCTGATCGTTAAGTATTTTCAATGCCATTATAGTAGCATCCGGAGCCATACCTGTTTGCGAGCCTGCAGTTCCATCACCAGCTATTGTACCTGCACAATGTGTTCCATGCCCATGATTATCCATGGGATCATTGTCGTTGTATGCAAAATCATACCCATGGTTAGGATAATCTGGATGATCCCACATATGATCTTCCAAATCTGCATGATTATAGTTTACACCTACATCAAGCACAGCTACAATAACACCCTGACCAGTGTAACCAAGATCCCAAACTGCCGGTGCATTAACTTTTATTACATTATTTGTGATTTCATTGATTCCATGGGTCTGATTAGGATCATCATCGATACCAGATTTTTCACCAATGAGCATGTATCTTATCTCATCATGATCTATTCTTTCAATATCTTGCCTATGACTTAATTCATCTATAACACCTGATGTTGCCTTACAGCTAACAACATTTGTTATCCAGAAATAATGCCCTTCCTCAATATTATTAGTTACTGCTTTACTAGATAGAAATTGCTTAAGACTACTTTGTGAATTCTCAGTAAATGCCTTAAGCTCAGTCTTAACAAACTCTCTTTTATTATCAGAATGCATTCCCATAGTTCTTTTAAAAAGCTCATTTGTGGGATATTTATCAGAGAGGAAAATATTTATTGGTATTAATTCATCACTACTTGAACTAATCATTTTCTGACTGAGGTCCTCAGAAATAACTTCAGTTGCTTGTGAATTTTGCGAATAAGCTGCAATGGAAATCATTAGCAGCAGAACATAAGTAAGTTTTCTCATATTATTTATCTGTAGATAAGTTTGACATAATTATGACAACCAATTTTTAAATTAGTTGCCGCAAAAATAACAAAATCATATTGTGAGCGATTTGGCATAGAAATAAGACAATGTGGTAATGCCAAAATGATGAGACTATTTCAAAAAAAAGGGTTGCCCAATTAAATCAGACAACCCTTTCAATATATTATGATTAATCTTACTTCCTCAAAACAATTCTTTTAGATTTAGATAATCCATCTTTTAGAATTGTTATTGTGTAAATACCATCGGAATATTCTGATAAGTCTACTTTCTGTGTATGTATACCTGATATTAAAATATCATCAATTTCTTTTACCACTTTTCCGCTAATATTTATGATTCTTATTGCTACAGGTTTATTGGTTTCACCACTTAGACTTATGGAGAAAACACCTGTGCTAGGATTAGGATAAACCTCCATATCAACATCAGTTAACTCATTAATTGATGTACAGTCAACAAAATCAACACTTATTTCACCAATATTATCACAACCCGATTGATTAGTTACATCAACATAAATATCCTGAGGTCCATATCCAAAACCTAAAGTATCTAGCATGATAGTTTGAGTTGTTTCAAGATTAGACCACAAATAAGTTGAGCCAGAATTGCCAGCATCAAGAGTGATAGTAGCACCACCACATAGAGTTGTATCTGAACCTAATTCAACAACTGGAATTTCTGCAAAGTCAACATATACTGTATCATAACCTATACAACCATTTTCATTGGTTACTTCTGCCCAGAACATAGTAACTCCGCTTCCACTTCCTATTATTGTTTGTGTTATTTCGTCGGTTGACCACAAGTATTCGGAACCTGTATTACCTGCATCAAGTTCAGTTTGAGTTTCTCCGCAAAGCACTTCGTCTCCACCAAGATCAACTGCTGGTAGTTCATTCACAGTTATAAACACCGATGCTTCAAGTGTCATGGAACCATCAGTAACCGCGACAAAATAAGTAGTATTTTCTTCAGGTGTTACAATAGGTGTGGCATAGTCTGAGGTAAATCCTTCTGGAATCGACGTCCAAGAATATTGGTATGATCCCAATCCTCCATTTGCTACAGCATTTAGTTGTGTACTTGAACCTAAGCAAATAACATCAGGGTCAGCGGATGCTGTTAGAGACATATCAGTTACATGTAAAGTAAAATCAACATTGTAGGTAGGGGTTTCAAGATCATTTGTAATAATACCAACAATATCATCATATGAACCCACGGCCAAACCACTAGCATCAAAAGTAACATCTACTAAAATAGAGTCACCAGGTGCAACAATACCTTCATCAGGGTTTAGTGATAACCAACTTTCAATTAACATAGTATAGTCTTCAACCTCGCCATATTCAGTATCTCCGTACGCATTAAGTTTGCCAGGTCCTGAAAGTCTTACTCGCATTCCTGTAGCACCTTGTTTTACACCTTTAGGCACGAACACATTACCAGTAAAATAACCCAATGTACCATTTTCATTAAGTTGAATTTCATCTTCATCAAATTCACCATTTTGATCCCAATCAATCCATACCTTACATTGATCACCATTATATGAATTTGCTGCAACAACTTCTATTGAAAAAGCTTCTCCTGCAACTAATTGGCCATAAACGCTTGTAAAATCTCCATAATATTCACTCGCTGATCGATTCTCTAAATTTGAAATTCGCACTATATTAATGTACTCATCTCCACCACCAATACTTTTTTCATATTTATTGGATTGCATTTTATTAAAGAAGGGAGACAAGCTATAATCAAGTTCTAATACTCCAGTATTTTTTATCTTCATAATCTGTACTTCAGATTCTTCAGGAGCAATAACAGAAGTAAAACTAGATGGTGTTATCTCAATTGTTGAAGAACCATACTGTGTTAAAGCAACAGTAGCTGCAGATTCCTGATCACCAGTGAATACTGCAGTAACTTCATATGTATAATAATCATATTCTGTTAGTATCTCTGAATATGTGAGATCATTAGTTGATGTAATTAAGCTTCCATTGCGGTAAATATTAAAGTAGTCGAAACCATTAGTTCCATTAAAATTCCAATTTAGATCACATTCTCCGGTTTCTTGATTCGTTGAAGCAGTTAATCCGAATGGCGCAACGATTTCTATTGTTTCAAATACGCTAACATATGTCATTGCAGTACCTGTTCGGTTGTCAGTCCAGCATGGATAAACTTTTCCATCACTTGAGTGTATGGCAAGATAATCACCGAAATATCCAGAAGCAAGACCTGGAATTGGAGAAGGTGTAAAAGCGACATCACTTACTTTAAAATCTTCCCAGGTTTCTCCAGCGTTTGTAGAAACGGCGACCCATGCCTCAGCTTGTGAAGCTGAAGTATTTCTATTATCATAAAAAATAACACTCAAAATTCCACTTGATGCATCACATGAAATCCAAGGTAGATAATGAGATTTCCCTTGGCCAATGGGATCCTGATTAACGCGAATAGGATCCGACCATGTTAATCCTTCATCGGTTGACTTAATCAGATAAACATCTCTGTCACTACCAGTATTTATTCCTGGTACACCTGTATTAGTCCAAACAACATATACCGTCCCACTATTTGGTCCATCGCTAGCATCAACAGCCATTACTGGAAATGAGTTCACACGCATATTCTGTGGAACCCCTGAATTACGTATTCCTTTAATATTATCAATAATTCTATATGCAGGCTCCCATGTTTCACCACCATCGAATGAACGAGCCATTCCCATGGAGTTCTCATCATTTGGCCAGTTATCATATATGGTCCAAACAGCATAAACTTCTCCATTTGGTCCTGTACTAATATTTACACCTTGATGGTGACCAGATGTATTTATTGCCTGACTTAAATTTACTTTTTGTTCCCATGACTCACCTTTATCGATGGATCTTTTCAGAACAATATTTTCATTATACGAACCACCAAAATCTGTCCATGCATTATAAAGATAATTCTCGTATGGACTACCTTCCTTGGCATCAATCCACATATGGTTTTTGTCGGCCAAATCTTGCCAACCGGTACCTGGCTTAGGAGCAACTTGTACTTTAGTCCATGTTAATCCTTGATCGTCAGAGTAAGAAATATCCTGGCCACTACTAGTACCAATGTATCCAACATACCACCTTCCATCGGTTCCAATACAAGATGCTGGATCGCCACTATTGCTGCCATTTGGTCCCTGAATATCACCAGCCCATGTTGCGGCAAAATCATAAGTGTACAGGTAATCTGCTCCGTACACTGATCCACCACTAGCCGGAGTAGAATTATTGGAATTAAAGGCAACCATATTATCGTTGGGATCAACGAAAATTGAGTTCTCACTTTGAGTAGATGGTTGAGTAGTTACAGGAACATCAGGAGAATTATCATAACGCACTGCTCTTGAGTTAATAATGCTTCCTGTAAAAACTGCTGGAGGAACTTCAACCTCAGGATTCAAAATAGCAAGGCCTTCTTTAGCCATTCTTTTCCAATATCCATTATTGTCAATACGAGTGTTCACCTTAGCCCGTCTTTCACGCTCAGAATCAGCCGAATTACTTATACCCCAATTGACAATAGTAAATATAAATACCAGAAACATTGATATGAATAAAAATTTACGCATAGTTGTAATTTTTGTATGGTTTACGTTTATTACGACAATAGCAATATCTGGATAGTTGTTTATACCATCCTGCTATTAATCATACTTTACTGCAAAACTAGTAAATTCTATTGGTATTCACGAGCAACTACATCGCCGAGAATCAACCTTAGCCCATTCATGGCCAATGCCTTCATCTCATCTTCACCTGGATATACATGTACAGGAGCCATGCGATGTATATATGATATTATCTGATTAACAAAATACTTGTCGTAAGCAATACCACCAGTTATCAGGATACCATCCACATCTGATTTCAATACTGCAACCATACCGCCAATTTCCTTAGCAATTTGATAGGCCATACCGTCATAGATGTATTTTGCTTCTGTGTCACCCGATGCAACTCGTTGTTCTACTTCATAAGCGCTATTGGTTCCAAGATATGCAACAAGACCACCCTCACCTTTAATCATTTTCATAATTTGTTTCATGGTATAATCACCACTATAACAAAGTCTGACCAGATCACCTACTGGCAATGTACCGGTACGTTCTGGAGAAAACGGCCCATCGCCATCAAGTCCTTGATTAACATCAATTACACGTCCCTTTTTATGCGCTCCTACAGTAATTCCACCACCAAGATGAACAACAATAAGGTTTAGCTCTTCATACTTACGCATGATAGATTTAGCATGTTCGCGAGCAACAGCCTTTTGGTTAAGTGCATGAAAAATCGATCGTCTTGGTAATAATGGATGGCCTGAAAGTCTGGCCAAGTCATCAAATTCATCAACCACCACAGGATTTGTAATATATGCCCCTGCATTTGGAAGAGATTGCGCTAAGTCATAAGCAATTAATCCACCCAGATTACTAGCATGCTCGCCATATACACAACTTTCAAGATCATTTACCATTGCTTCACTTACAGCAATAATACCAGATTCAACAGGTTTCAGTAATCCACCACGTCCCATAATTACCTTAATCTGGCTTAATGGGATTTCAGCGTTCTCTAGCTCCTTTAGAATTAACTCCTTTCGAAAGTTGAACTGATCAGTTACAAGTTCGAAAGGTGCTAATTCCTCAGTGGTATGACGAATGGTTTGTATAAAAACAGGAGTAGTGTCAGCATACACAGCTATTTTTGTGGATGTTGATCCCGGGTTGATCGCTAATATATATACGACTTCCATTTTTGAAGCTCCAGATGTTTAATACAAGAATATATTATGCTATCGCAGCTGCTAAAGCTATCGATAAGAATTTGCTTTTTTCACTATCACCTCTTGATGTGAGAACGATGGGAACCTTTGCTCCCATAATAACTGCCGCTGCAGTTGCTCCACCAAGGAAGTTTAATGATTTATAAAGAATATTTGCACCATTAATATCAGGAGCAAGGATTAAATCTGAATCACCAGCAACTTCACTTACAATATGTTTAAGTTCGGCTGCTTCTTTTGAGATAGCACCATCAAGAGCAAGTGGGCCATCGATGATACATCCTTTAATTTGTTTACGATAATTCATCATACTGATTGTAGCAGCATGCATTGTTGCTTCCATTTTTGGATTAATTGTTTCAACTGATCCGATAATAGCAACCTTTGGATTAGGGTTGTTTAAACCATGAAATACTTTTACAGCATTCTTAATAATTTCAATTTTCTCCTCTAATCCTGGATCAACATTCATGGCAGCATCAGTAACACCAAGCAATTTATGATAATATGGTGTTTCAAAAATTGCAACATGGCTTAAAAGAGAACCAGTTCTTAAACCAAATTCTTTATTAAGAACAGCCTTTAATAATAGACCTGAACTAACAAGACCTTTCATTAGAAAATCAGCTTTTCCTTCCCCAATCATTTTTGTTGCTTCAAGTGAAGCTTCATATGGATCAGTTACATTAATAACCTGAATATTTTTAATGTCAAATTTAATCTCAGCAGCTATCTTTCTAATCTCATCTTCTCTACCAATAAGGATTGGCTCGATTATACCTTCTGAAGTAGCATTTGCTACTGCTTCTAAAACATGATAATCTCCAGCTGCAGCAACAGCTAACCTTGTTCTATCCTTGCTTTTAGCAAGTTCAACTAATGATTCCAGATTCTTAATCATTTTATATTTTTCTATTAATTATTCATATTAAAAGTGAGCATGCTTTTGGTGCTCACAAATTTTTTGCAAAACTACAATTAAAAGTGCATAATTGCGCCTAATTTCATGTTAAAAGGATTACCCGGAGTAAAGTTTATTTCTGAAATTGGAGACGTTTCATTTTTCAATCTCGATTCAGTGTCAAACTGTGCTTCATTCCATTCGGTATTGGTTAAATTTTCAAGATTGGCATAGATTTTAACTTTCCCAAAGTTATATCCAATTCTGGCATTAATAAGTGTATATCCTAAAGCCACTATACTATTATCTTCGTTGGCTGGTCGAGAACCAATATACCTATACCTTAATGATGCTTCAAAACCTCCGGGATGTTGGGCTGTTATTCCTCCTGTGGAGGTAATTTCAGGTGCAAGAGGAATATGATTTTCTCCCTGAGGTTCGTCGACATATCTGCCCCTTGAAAGATTAACATCCAAATCGGCCCAAAGCCATTTTAATAATTGTACCCGAGCTTCCAGATCAATTCCTATTCTTTGTGTTCTTCCTGATATTTCAGTGGTTCCCTCATCTCCAATAAATACAAGTTCTTCCTGCATATAGAGATACCAACCCGAGAACCCAAGAATAGTATGCTTTCCAATATGGAATTTTGAACCTATCTCTGCACCAAAAGCCCTTGGTAGAGTTTTAATATTTGCTGCATTTGGATCAAAGTTATTTACAATTAATGCAGAGTCAATTTGAGAAGCTGAATATCCTTTATTGTTTAAGGAATGTTCAATCTCCTTAATTCGTTGAGATATTATTATATCACGAGCATCATTGGAATGGAATCCTGATCCAAGATTCAAAAACAACTCCAATTTTGATGTGGGGCTATAAACCAGATTCACTTTTGGATTAACAACTAGTTTTTGTGCATAGGTTGACGCATGCGGAAGTTTTGATGTCGAATCTAATTCGAGCTTATCCATAACATCGAATGTAAAATAATCACCACGTATTCCTAACTGCATCCTCCACTTTGAATTAAAGTAAAGTACCTCATCGAACCACATAAAAATATTTCTCTGATATATCCGATCCATTCTATATGATGTTTCACGAACCCTATCAGGACTTTTCCATAGCTCGACATTAATATTATCAGCTCGTAAGCCAATTCCAACAGTTGATTGAGTATAAATTGAACCAATACTAGATCTCACTTTATACTTTACATTCATTCCCATGATACTTCTGTTATCAGTTTGTTCAATCATATCGCCGTTAACAGAATCATGAAGAAAAAAGGTAAAGTTTGAAAATAGTTTAAAGTTATACCAGCACGAATATCCATGAATACTAAACTCATTGTCTGTTCCTGCTCCATTTTCATATAATAGCGAGAAATTTGTTCGTCCGGTTGTTCCACCTTCCATATCATCAATTGCTCCAAATCTTGATATCAGCCCTTCCTCAACGGCACGTGTGGGAATTTGACCAGATGCATCCCATGCTGAAGTAAATGACCCCAAGGTAACAGCAAGTCCGCTTTTATCGGTAAGATGAGTGTGAAACTTCCCAAAAATATTTGCCCTATTGAAATTTTGAGGGCTTTGAAATGGGCCATCGGTTGTATAATATTGACCGGCAAGGTATGCACTCTGATGTGCACCAGATGTTGGAATTTTCAATACGGTGGTTAATTCTCCTGTATTATACATGCCGCCCTCCAATTTAACCAGGTTATTATCAGGATGGTCCATTGTACTAAAAGCAACAGCACCAGCGGTTGAAAAGTCTCCGAAATCAGAGAAGTACGGACCTTTGTAAACGTCTATTGATTCAACAATCTCAGGAATCAAGAAGTGTAAATCTGCATAACCCTGTCCGTGGCCATGTGTAACCATATTTACTGGAAGACCATCAACTGAAATGCTAACATCGGTACCATGATCTGCATCAAACCCACGCATAAAAATCTGCTCTGCTTTTCCACCACCTGCATGCTGCGCTATTATTAGTCCTGGTGCAAGCATTAACAAATCTTGCGATGACTTGGCAGGCCGTGTTTTTAAATCAAACTGCCGTATTGCCTTTGCTGATGATGATGAGAAAGATCTATTTGCCTCAATCTGAACCGATTCTAAATTTAGTGATGCAGGAGCTATTGAGTACTCCACTATTGTTTCTTCATCCGATGCAATTAAAACTTCTTGTTCAATTGTATTGAAACCGAGGCATGAAATAATTACAATATACTTACCCTGAGGTACATTACTTATGGAGAATCCACCATGAAGGCCGGTTGCAGTACCTAACAGAGTTCCTTTAATTATTACATTTACTCCAGGGATTCCGTTTCCATTTTCACTACTGGAAATATGACCTACTAGAGATCCCAATTGTTGCGAATTTGCAACTATCCCCATTGCCATAGCAATAATAATTACTATGATTTTAAGAAAATACTTTTTCATTATTATGAATATAATTAACACATTATCAACTCAATAATGAATCAACAATGTAAGTGACACTAACAATAATAATATGACACATGAAATCATTTAATGATGATCATGTGCACTAGTCTTCCATATTTGTTATACTCATGAGCAGAACATTTGGAGTATGTTAGCTGATATATTCCGGAGGGGGATATGGAGGTTTACTTGATTCTTCAACAACAATTTCGATGGTTATAAACCGATTGTCTGAAATATTGAATAATAAATTATCTATGAAATTATTTCCACTTACCAGATGGTTATTATAATCGACTTCTACAACGGGCGTTGATTCAGTTGTGTTTTCAGACTTCTTCGTATTTTCTTCAATGAAAAGAGAATAATCAATAAAACTATTATGTGAATGACCATGATTATTATAACCAGAATTCGAATGACCATGATGTTGGCTAAGTGTGTGCGAAAGAATATGGTGAGTCTCATGAATTAACCGGGACAATAGAAAATTTGATAAGCCAATTAAATAAATTAGCAATACAAAGCAGGTTAATATTTTTGATAAAATTTGTTTCACATCAATATGCTCACAATCATTTTTAACTGGACAAAAATAGGAAATCATTGGTTCTGTTAATAAATTAACAAAAATAATTTTCGCTAATTTGCGATCAAATAAAATATGTTTATGAAAACCAGGATACTATTTGTTTGTTTGGGTAATATTTGTCGCTCTCCTAGCGCAGAAGCAGTATTTAAAGGACTTGTAAAAAACAAAGGTGTTGATGACAAGTTTTATATAGATTCGGCAGGAACCTATGGCTATCATGAAGGGGAGCCCGCTGACCGAAGAATGCAAAGCCATGCAATACGTCGGGGTTATAACCTTACATCAATTTCCCGGCCATTTATACCAGAAAGAGATTGGGATGATTTTGATTATATCATCGGTATGGATAATTCCAATATGAGGAATTTAGCCGATATGGCACGTAGTAAGGATGACCTTAAAAAATTATATAAAATGACAGATTTCGCAAATAATTATGGTCATACCGAAGTACCCGACCCATATTATGGTGGTGATCCTGGATTTGAACTTGTGCTAGATTTACTTGAAGATGCGAGTGAGGGGCTTTTTGAAAAGCTCAATTATGAAAAATAAAATGACCTTTCTCTATTCTATTACTTCAAAATCCGATTTTTCTGTTCCACAAACTGGGCAAATCCAATCATCGGGGATATCTTCGAAAGGGGTTCCTGGGGCTATACCTCCATCTGGATCACCCTCAACAGGGTCATAAATAAAATCACAAACCATACATTGATATTTTGGTCCTAGATTAGCCCCCGTTTCTGGTTTTGATTTTGATTCAGGCTTAATATACGTTGGTGCATTCTTAGGTGCTTTACCTTTCTTAACATTTCTATAATAATCATATGTAAGAGGTTCACCGTCGGTTACAAGAAGATCATTTTCAATAATCTCACCAATATAAATAATATGTGATCCCACATCAAACTGATTAACTAATTTGCATTCGAACCAAGCAATGGATTCATCAGTAACAATTGGCACCCCGGTTTTACCGGTTATATAACCCGTTTTTGAAAATTTATCATTATCCTTACCACTTTTATAACCAAATAGTCCAATTATTTCCGGTGAGCTATCTTGTTGTAAAATTGAAATTGAAAATGCCCTATTCTCTTCAATTAATGAGGCTGTATAATTATCTTTATTACAAGCAATTGCTATCTGTGGAGGCTCTGCAGTAACCTGGAAAGCAGTATTGGCTATGTACCCACTTCTAACATTATCATTTCCTGAACTTACTATATATAACCCGTATGTTATTTTAAAAAAGGCTTCTGTATTCATAATATTTAGTTATTTGAGTTGCCCAAATTTACAAATAAACAGAATTAAGTTCACATAGATTTGCTAATAAGTTATTACTTTGCATTCTAAACTAAAATATTGCATTTTGAAACAGATGAAATATATAGTGCTCTTTTTGCTTCTATTTGGGTTGGGAATATCCAGTGGATGTAGGTCCAAAAAGATAATCACAAAACCAGAACCTCAAAACGATGCTGATCCATCCAATGAGAATGGTACAGAGGTTGATTATGATGAAGCTGTAAAACGTCATTTTGAAATGCAAAGTGACCGAACTAAGCGGATGATGATTAACTCTGATAAGAAAAAGACAAAGAGAAATTACGGATTGAACAGACAATGGTATGATCAGCTATTCAACAATAGTTGTTTTAAGAATTCAGCAATGGTTAAAACAGGTCACTCATATTCAACAGTTACCAGCAGACAGTCATGCTTTATAAAAGACTAATAATGAAGAGAATACTAGTAATAGTAGCAGCAATTATAATGAGCTCAACAATGTATGCACAATTGGGCAACTTACTATATTTTAATAGTGGTGGACAGATAAGCGTACAATGGAATATGGCAAGTCCAATGGGTGATACGAAAGATTTCACATCAAATTATTCTTACTCAGGAATAAGTATTGATTATAGACATTGTTATAAACAAAACATTATTATTGGCGGTCGCACCGGGTGGAATGGATTCTATGAGAATAAGGGACTATCTAATGTTGAAAATGGAACTACCACAACTTATAGCAGATTGGAAAATAAGATTAATGCAATTCCTATTTTATTCATTGTTGACTATATGGTACCAAGTAATAAATTTATTCCATATGTAGGGATTGGGATTGGTGGCTATTTTATAAACTCTTCGGTTTCATCAGATATAATTGGAACTCAAAATACTAATTCATTCCATTTTGGCGTTTCACCTGAGGTTGGGATTACGATCCCATTCATCATTAGTAATTTTGGGCTAAATTTAAGTACCAGATATAATTATGTTGTGAAGACATCAAAAACAACAAATTTTTCATGGTTTGACTTTAATATTGGCCTTTCATTTATGTATTAAAACCTACAGCTATAATGGCTAATAGAATATTTTCTTCAATATTACTCATAGCATTTGTTTTGCTTATGGCTCCTGGTTGTGGCAAAGGAGGATCAGTAAATCCAAATATTCCCCGTGCAATAATAAATGTAACAATTGACCCAAACTCAACTATTTATCAACAGCTAAACACTCCGGGCGGATGGTTATATCTTGAGGAACAACCCGGGATTTATATTCCCTATGATAGCAGAGGAGTTATTGTTTACAGATTGACAATGACTGAGTTTAAAGCTTATGAAAGACAGTCTCCTGATTCAAGGTTTGCATGTTGTGACGAGCAAAATCAAAACTGCCCCAAATTAATTGTTGGCCCAAACTATCCCTTCGTAAAGGATACTTGTAACGGCAATATGTATCAGTTATTGGACGGATCCTTGTTCGATGGAGAGGGTTATTATAATTTGATTCAGTACAATGCCCTGTATGATGGCGGATTATTGCATATCTTCAATTAAGATCAGTCTGTAACAGTCTCTTTTCGATATTACCCTTATTAGATAAAGAACTATATGGCAACATTAACCTGCTAGGATTTTATTATTTTTGACTTTCCAAAAAATACTATTTCCATGAAGAATAAACCCGTTTCACATTTCGCAATAAAGAGGTTCATTAATGAGCAAACCATTGGGGGAATAATTCTTATTCTTACAACTATTATTGCGCTTTATTGGTCAAACTCATCATTTCACAGCAGTTACCATAGTTTGTGGCATGATTTTAAAGTTGGGTTTGTATGGGGTGATATAGATATGGTTGGATCACTACACCACTGGATTAATGATGGATTGATGGCAATATTCTTCTTTACAGTGGGCCTTGAGATTAAACGTGAGATAATGGGTGGGGAGTTAAATTCAATGAAAAAAGCATCACTCCCAATTTTTGCAGCCATTGGAGGAATGGTTGTACCTGCAGGTATATATGCAATTATAGCGATTAATAATCCAGAATATATTAATGGTTGGGGAATACCAATGGCCACAGATATTGCATTTGCACTTGGTCTAATGGCCATGTTTGGGAAAAGAGTCAATATTAATTTGAAAATATTTCTAACTGCATTGGCAATCGCTGATGATTTGGGAGCTGTACTTGTAATTGCTTTCTTTTATACTGATACCATAGTAATTACGGAGTTAATAAGCGCTTCTATATTTTTGGGAGTATTAATAGCTGCAAACCTATTAGGTGTTAGAAGAACCGTTTTTTATGCAATTGTAGGTTTTGGAGGAGTTTGGGTAGCATTTATGTTGTCGGGAGTACATGCTACAATAGCTGGTGTTCTCATTGCTTTGACAATACCAGCACGTACAAAAATTGATGAAGTAAAGTTCATGGAAAAATTAAGCAAACTCATGAACTCCTTTAGCAAAGAACCACCAACTGAGGATAATTTACTATCAAAGAAGCAAGTAGATATAATATCGGATATTGAAGAGCTTAGTGATCAAGCCCATACCCCATTACAAAAGCTTGAGCATGCCCTTCACCCGGTAATTACATTCTTCATTCTTCCAGTTTTTGCATTAGCCAATGCTGGGGTTCATATTGATGGAAGTATTATTAACATGATAATTCATCCCATATCCATAGGAATTATTGCGGGTCTATTGCTGGGAAAATCCATAGGTATATCCTTATTCTCAAGATTAGTTGTAAATCTGAAGTTTGCTACATTACCAGAGGGTGTTACCTGGCAACAAGTTTATGGTGTATCATTTCTCGCTGGTATTGGGTTTACCATGTCGATGTTCATATCTGAACTTGCATTTACTTCAAGTGTAGATATTGAGATTGCAAAAGTGGGTATTATTACCGCTTCGCTGATATCCGCATTTGTTGGAATGATATGGCTTGGCATGAGTTTGCCGAAAAAATAAAACCTATCGCTAAGGTCTCAATTTCAAATTACTGTATAAAATACAGTCTAATTAATACTGATTACGACGAGTTTTTTTGCTTTACAAAGTTGATCGATATAATTTCCAGCTACTCTTCCTGCTTTTATGGTTTTAGCAAGATAACCACCATATCCTTATCAATGCACTTTTGCAATCTTCCTACTAATGGTTCCCGATGATGACTTTAGATTTAGTATATAGAATCCATTTGGTAGGTTGTTGCCGGCAGAATCTTTACCATTCCAATTATATGAATGCTTCCCAATTGGTAGTGCTCGAGAGATTATGGTAGAAACTCTTTTTCCTGATAAATCAAGTACCCAACAGTCAATATATTCCTCCTTTTTATTATCTATTTCAATATTAATTTCATCAACAAAAGGATTTGGATATGAACTTAAGATCTCATCTTTTTGATCTTCATACTCATTTTGCCCAACCCATATCTTAGTACCACCAGAGTAACAATAAACCTTGCCATCTCTACCTCCAACAACCATCTCCATGGTTCCATCACCAACAATATCCGGAATTGAATTTAATGCATCTATAGGTGTATTGTAATTTATTGAACTTATTTCTTCACCATCAACACCATTTAGATAATAACAGTAATTATCTGTAAATAAGGTTCCTATTAACACATCGTTTATATCATCTCCGGTTATATCATCAATAACAGCAACATTCCAAGATTTGTCTGCCAGGGGATGAAGCCAAATATTAGAACCGTCAAAACCGTTAATTACTATGCCATTATATTTACTGTGAGCAACAAGAATATCAGAGTATCCATCCCCATTTACATCATTCATTTTCTCAAATCTAAGAATTAGTGAACTATTGATAACTCCCTGATATATAACACTATTATTATCAGGATTGATGTAGTAGTAATTTCCTCCAAAATCGCCGGCAGCAATATCTTTTATACCATCACCTGTTATATCATCAAGCTGTAACAATGCCCAAACCGAAGAGCCTCCGGTTGGTCTGTCAAATCTAATTGAGCCATTTGACCCATCAATACCAATTATTCTACCCTGAGTTTCTTCATCATTTGAAGCGCCGGCAATCGCATCAGCTTGCCCATCTCCTGTAAAATCCTCTACTCCAATTACCGAGAATACAGGACCTCCAACAGGAGTTTCCCATATTGCATCACCGCTAAGACCATCTAAACAATATACCCTTTTAGGTCCAATACCTTCATAATCATCACCAGTAGATGCAAGTACATCATTAACACCATCAGAATTATAATCGAATTTGGTGTTTACAGCATATACCCAACCACCTTGACCATACTCGCTAGTTTGGTGTTTCCATATCTCAACTCCAGTTTTACCCGAAAGAGCAATTATTGACCTATCTCCTCCTGTTGTTCCAATAATAACATCCTCATATCCATCATTATTTATATCCTCAATGGTTGACAATCCAGGCTGATCATAAACACTACCGCTGTAGATTTCTACCTCCCACATAACATCAGCTATCCCTGATGAATTACCATTGAAACATCTTATAAAATTATCCTCAGAACAGATTATCACATCTGCCACTGTATCTCCAGTTATATCCTGAATAGGCGCAATTGCCTTTGGACTTTGATCGTATCCGGTTGTTATTGTATAATGCCACAATGCTTCACTAACTGGCCAATTTTGTAACAATCCATCACCTGATATATTTACATAATACGGATTATTAGAAAGATCATTATTCGAGATGGATAGTTTACCACCGTAATTAGCATCATCCTTCGGATTAAACCAGATTCCAACAAGTACTGAATCTAAGGTTGGGATATTAATTGGGAAAGTAACCGATTCATCCACAATAAAAACCTCATCATTTGATTCTATTTCGCTTATTATCAGCATCTGATCGCCTATATTCTCAATTTCCAAAAACCATCTGGTAAACGCATTTACTCTTACATCGTTGTAATCATGCATATCATAAGGAACATTTAATGATGGCCCTGAATTAACTCCATCACCGAATAGAGTTACATCAACTGATGGGGATATGGGATCAGTAGATTCGATTTCAACAACCACATTCATATGACCAACCTCTAAGGGTGAAAAGGTTAGGGGAATATCCATAGAATTTCCTGGAGTGATTGTTTGAGGAGGATTGAATGTTGTGGAAACAGATGCTGATCCCGGTATTACAACTCCGGTAATTTCAAGGTCTGCAATCCCAACATTCTCGACTTCCATCTGCCAAGTTTCCGAACTACCAATTGTTACTGGGCCATAATTATGTGTAGTTACAGGAACATTAATCTCAGGTGTACCTGGCCCGGTAAGACTAACCTTATAAATTTTACTTGGAGAAGAAATCTGCCCATCCACATACCAAATATATGTACCATCATAAACAATACCAGATGGTTTTATGTTTTCACTTTCATAACTTTCGAGTACGCTGCCCGACTGATTGGTTTTATAGATCATATTGGCATTATAATCTACCATCCAGAGGTTATTGCCATGCATGCAAATGTCCCAAATCTGTTCTTCTGGAGGAGTGAACTGACTCAGCACTGTTCCCGTACCAACAATATTGTATACAGTTCCTGGATCGGGATAATAGGTTCCTACCCAGAAATCACCATTATCATGGGCAATTCCACTCATGTAATGATCGGGGAGTGCAATAGTTGACAAAATATTTCCATTTAAATCCAATTCTGTAGCTTCAGCTGGCGCTGATGAAGGTGATACCTGATTGATAGCCCAAAGTGATGAACCATCCCAGGTTAGGCCAAAACAATCGCCAATTGCAGGCACTATAAACTGTTGTTGGTATGAACCATCACTAGGATCAAATCGATAAAAATGGTCTCCATTGGAACCATAAATACCAAAGTAAAAATATGTTCCATCCCATGCCAGTCCGGAAGCTTTCCCGGGAATATCCCATGATTGCAAAATTGTCCATGAACGTGAGTTTTTTTCTTGGTTATCATATTTTTGGGAATACGAACTTTGAACAGAAAGGAAAATAAATAAGAAGGGTAGTAATAGTCTTTTCATATTATTAGGATTTGAAACGTTCTAACATTCAGTTTTAGCAAATTTAATAATAATGAAACAAAAAATCCTGACTGATAGTCAGGATTTTAGATTTAAATTGGATATCATAGAATCTGTGCCGTCATGGCTATAAATTTATAATAGGTAGAATAATCTAATCTACTTTGATCAATTTTCCTGATTTTGAGACATCACCAGAGGTTAGCTTGTAGAAATATGAACCCGGTAACAAGTTATTATCTCCATCAAGATTTATGGAAATTGTTCCATTGGTACCATTCAAATTTTTAACAACATCAAGTATTAATTTCCCTGAGATATCAAATATTTGAATAACTGCTTCATTCCCTACCTGGCTATCAAATGTAAAATTAATTTGATTGGTAAATGGATTAGGATATACTGTTATTTGATCCTTAATACTAATATTTATACCTGTTAAGAGGTCACCATCAATTGCTATTATTTCCGTGTAAGGCTCCAACAAAGTTTGAACAAACATT
This sequence comes from uncultured Bacteroidota bacterium, assembly GCA_937901015.1. Taxonomy (GTDB): domain Bacteria; phylum Bacteroidota; class Bacteroidia; order Bacteroidales; family F082. Next base: position 51,544 of record CALCGQ010000335.1, read on the forward strand.
GTATCAATAATTAAAGCCCCTTTGTTAGTTATGATAGGACATATAATATTAAGCTTGAGTGTATCATTTCCACCAATATCAATGGGTAGTACAGGCATCTCTTCCACACTCCAAGGGAAGGTAAATCCATATTCAGTAAGTGATGTGATTGTTACATTATCTGAAGTTTGGTTTATGATATTCAATGGGATACCATACATCATTTCATCGTTGGTTAAAAATTTAACCGTATCAGGGTTAAAGGCTATTTCAGTTATAGGGAAATAGATATTCCTAAATACAAATGGGTCTGGTTCACCAATATATGGTTGCATTGAGTGACGACCTGATTCATCAGCAGCATATAAATAGTATGAAACTGTATCGCTAGGCATAACACCAGTAATAGTTCCTGTGTATGTATCACCACTCACATTTTCCATTATTGCAGATGTAAAATCACCACCGTTTATGCTGTAATATATTAATACTGAATCTGCATAAATAGTTGAACCACTATATGCAATCACATCTGCTGAGATATCATATTCAGGATGATAAGCAACAGTACCTAGTGTTGGCATATGGTCAATATAAATCATACCAATGTCAGCAATTCCTTTTGTTCTACAGTGAAGAGCATCCGTATTCTCCCAACCATTATACATAACTCCAACAACCTCATAACCGGGCATTATTTCTTCATAGGATGCAATTGCTTCATCATCCCATTGACTTCCTGTTTGAGGAACAAAGACCTTATTATTTAAGATAAGTGAGTTTGTATATGGAGTGTTAGGATATGTACCTGGAGTAAAAACACGATGTACTTCCCAAGGTGTACCATATGAAGATGTTGATGTGGCAAAGTAGTTGGCAATATCTTCAAAATCCTGATAACGATTGTCGCTAACAGGAACCTGACCAACTAATATTTTCCCTGGACCTAAGTATTTACTCCAACAATCAATGTGTTTAATATATTCTCCTAATGGATCTTCAGTTACATCGAACAGGTAATTACCAAGGTAATCGTTTACAAGATCTCCAATTTGCTCATGAGTTTGGGTTGGATTTTCTTCCCATACAAGGTCTGTTGATGCTGATATACCTTTACCAGTGCACATATAATTTCCGCCTGTATGGAAGAGGTCCATACCATATAAATCAATATCAAGATATTCTGCTATTCTAATTGGAACATCGTCATCGTTTGGACGTGGTCGGTTGTAGGGAAAGTTCACTATTCCTGGTTCACCATTACCATCAAAAACAAACCATGGTCCGTAATCCCTTGTCCAATAGCTATCTGTTTGTGCTATTAAGAAGTCGCAATTATCAAGATTAACACCTGCATTTTCATATTGCGTTGTTACTGTCTGTTGTTGTGAAGAATTTGCCACTAGTGTTAATACTGTAGTTCCTTCTGCCATTTCTTTAATTAGATCCATTGGTATTCCAAAGGGATAGCGAATAAGAACTCCTTGCATTGGATCAAACTCCGCTACATTTCTTATTTCACCTTCTGGAGGATCTGTAGTATAAAATGTTCTTGACTTTGTAACAGGGATATCCATTTCCTCAGGTGAGAGATAATGGAGTTTCTTATAATCTCGCTTATCTTGTGATTGCAGACCATTGAAAGAAATTAGGATAACCAGTGATAATAATAGTAACCTTGTTTTCATATGTATTGGATTTGATATTTTTTCATTAAGATGACAAATGTATAAAGTTAAAGGTTGTTTTGCAACTTATACAGATCTTCTTCTTATCATAACGATAAATAGTACCATCTTGGTTATCTCCTACCAATCAGTCATATAAAAAGAAATCAAGGAAATCATAGAGAAATCTCCATGTGATATTTTATTTATTTACTTTTGTACTTCAATTAAATAACAAGAAAATGGGATTACTAGCAAATACAGCTCTTGTCCATTATGCCGGCTGGATTGGAACACCTGAGATAATAATTATTGTTGTGATTATTCTGTTACTATTTGGCGGAAAAAAAATACCTGAACTTATGAGAGGCATTGGAAAAGGTGTTAAAGAGTTCAAGGATGGAATTGGCGAAGAAAACGACAATAAAAAACCGGAAGACAATAATTATAACCAAAAAGAGAAATAGTATCAGCCTAGTGTTTGATTAGCTCTTTGTAATTATTATATCGTTCAAGTATATCTTGCACGAACATAAATGTTTCATTACCTCTTACGTATCCATTATACACCACAGGATCGTGATAATATTTCTTTTCTGATAGATGCAGCACACAGCTATCTACATTGTTTGTCCATATATTAGGATCCTTACCATATTTTGTGGCTAATCTTCGAGCATCAAGTACATGACCGAGGCCACAATTATAAGAAGCCATGAGAAATTTCTTTTGTTCAACTGTATCAACTATTTCTTCAGGCAATTGTCTTCTAATATACCTAAGATGCTTAGCTCCAGCAATTAACTGTTGTTGAGGTGTAGCATTGGTATCTAAGCCTGATTCCTCAAGAACATTAGGCATAAGTTGCATAAGCCCAAAGGCACCAACCCAGGATCTTACATTTGGTTTAAATTCCGATTCCTGATATACCAGTGATGCTAGTAATAACCAATCCCAATCAATGATTTTTGCAGCTTCTTTTATTTCATTATCATAAGGAGAAAGGTGCCCACCAGTATATGAATTGTATTGACTGTTAACAATCTTCCTTGACCGTATATTTTTAAAGTATTTATTATATAACAGCCTGGCATTTAGGGTACCATTGAATTTTTCCATCCATGAGTTAAGAGTATCAACAAGATCCATTTGGCCAAATTGAGCAGCCCATGCAATTTTTTGAGGGAAACTAATTGGCGTTTTTACATCGATATTAGGATAATACCTTCTATTCACAATAGCAATATGTTCATCGGCAACCGTATAATCTATTTCTCCAATTGAAACCGCATATATTAAATCTTCCACATCACGATCATCAGCAATAACAGTAATTGTATCGGCAATTTCATTACTCAGAGTTGCCAATCGATCTTCAAATATTGTTCCCTCCTGAACATATACTTCAACATTTGCAAGGTCCAATGGGTTACGTAACATATGAGATTCTATTTCATCGGCAGTTTCCATTTTCTGATATCCATCAGGCTTTTTCTGAACAAGTACTTGTCGGGTAGTTAATATTGGTAATGTAAAAGCAAGTTTTGTCGATCTTTCAGATGTAACCGTTAAACCCATAGCGAGTAAATCTATCTTGTTGCTGTCAAGCATATCAATGCCATTCTGCATATTGCTTTCTATTACAAGCTGCAGTTCAACACCTAGTTGTTTTGTAAATTCTTTTAGTAATTCATATTGATAACCAATTGGTTCTCCTCGATAAATAAGATAGCTAAGGGATCCATAATCAGTGGCTGCTCGTAGTACTCCTCTGGACAAAATACTGTCGAGTACAGCATGTGTGGATTCCACCTTTACGGTTTGATTAACATTTTTCTCATGCTCAGCTACTGGTGCATTGCATGAATAAATAATTGCCAGAATAATAACTATACTTATGATAGTTTGATTTCTCATAAATTTCATCTGAAATCTGAGACTAAAGTACTAAAAAATACACATGTTTATACTAACTTATTATCTTTGTAGGGTTACATAGCAAATCGATAAGTGATGATGGATAGCCAAAGCAAGTTTATTTCAATAGCGTTTATAGCCGTATTAACTTTGTTATTATCTGTGGGAAGTTATTCATGTAAGAAGATTGTTAATCCAAATGCAGGAAAAAATACAAAAGATACTATTCAATATACTTTTTTAAAAACCCGAGTATTTGCACAATTTGTAGATGCAGCTACAAATGAAAATATAACCTCTTATGATGGAAGTATTCTTTCTGTTGAAATCGTCGGAAAGTCAAATATGATGGTTGCTGATATTCTTGGTGTTAACAAAGAAAAGTATTATCCGCAGAATGGTCTGCTATCATTTAGTTTGCTTCCTGATATGGCTCCATCACCTTCATCTCCAGTAGTTTTCACAATAAAAACTAAATTATTGGGATATCTACCTGCTTTCAAAGAGGTTACAATAACAAGCGAGGGAGATTATTACATAAAAATTCCACTGGTTTATTTGGAAATGCCACCCGAAGGGATAATAATTGAGACCCTTAATAATGTTGGAAACTTATACAAGGGTGTAGTTAATTCTGATATTGTGATTACAACAACTTCTGGAGAAGCTAAAATTACCATACCAGCAGGAGCAAAATTGTCGGCATCGGATAGCACATTCCTATCCGGTAACCTATTCCTTAAATTGATTTATCACAACCTTGATAGCGACATTGGAATGGCTACGATATCAGGAGGTGTTAATAGTTCAATTATTAAGGACAATAACATTGCAAATGCCCTTTTCTTCCCTGGAGCTGTATTAGATCTAATAATAACCGATAGTGATTATAAAGATGCTGCTTATCTTGAAGATAAAAAACTTGAAATAGAAGTCGTCATTCCCAATGGAACATACAACCCTTCTGTATGGTCAAACTACAAGAATGGAGATAATATTGATGTGGCTGTTTATTTACCCGATACAGGGTTGTGGTCATATGAAGAATCTGCAATAATAACAACAGGTAATGGCGGGCTTATTGCTTCAACAAGCACATTCGGGTTACACAGTTACATTTTTGGTAACTATAAATCCATTGTTTGTAATGATGGTCCTTCCTTTAAACTAGCAGGTGGATGTCAGCAATGTGGATCAATACTACTTGATGGAATATTAAGAAAAGAAATAGATGATTCATTCATTTCAAGAATAACTGTGGCGGCAAACTGGGAGGGAACCTCAAGTATTTCAGAAAGAACAGGAAACACAAAGGCATATATTGATTGGGGTGAGAACAATAATTGCAATAGCTGTTCCATAGACCCTTCGGTAAGCCCAACTTCCATTGATAATATGTGTACGCAAGCCACCATCAGTCTTCCACTAATAGATAATGGTACAAGTGTAATATCTATAAATGCAAATTTTAATGGTCAATGTTTATCCGATACAAACTTTATTATCCTTCCCTCCTTTGGTATATGGACACGACATATTGACTCTCCTTGCTGGAGATGGTCATCAATGGAAAACGGAGTTGCCAATATTTGCAACCTAAATTTTGGGGAAACATACATTATTGGGACACATTTCGATGATATGTGGCAACAATGGGAAATAACCATTGACAATGAATCAGACTATAATTTTACTTTAGAATTTTCTGATCATGTTTGCAATGACATCTTTGGAATACTTTAAAGCCTCATTGTTGAAGTAAAATCAAAATAAGTAACAGTAATATAAATCAATATAGCTGTAAGTACTAAGGCAATAATCAATGCAGAAACTTTCTTAAGATTTTCCACCTTGTTCTTCTCACGTAACTCATCTCTAACATCGGCCAACTCAGAATCGGTAAGATGCTTATATGGTTTAGGTTTATCAATATCGGATTTAACCCCACATCTATCTTTGTCAAAATACTTTTTTCTTTGAAGTCTTAGACTTTTATTGTTTTTAAGACTAATATACATTGCTGCCAATGTACCACCAGCACTCATAATACTAAATTTAAGTTTGTTTTATCTTTCCATTATTGAATTATAGAATAAAGGTTGAATGGTTTTACCATTCTGGTTTGCGTTTTTCCAAGAAAGCCGTCATCCCAACTTTTCCTTCGTTGCCTTCTCCAAATAAAGTTCCAAATTCCTTAGCTTCCAGTTTTTCACCTTCACAAAAACTTGACTCCATACCTTCCCTTACAACCTTCTTAACTTTTTTGATTGCCTGTGAACCTTTGGATGCAATTATTCCAGCTATTTTCATGGTTTCCTCCATCAACGCTTCGGGTTCAAATACCTTTTGAACGAGTCCTATTCTTAAAGCATCTTCAGCTCCAATCATGTCTGCTGTCATCAGTAGATATAATGCATCACCCATACCTGTTAATCTTGGTAATCGCTGAGTTCCAGCATATCCTGGAATTAATCCAAGATTAACTTCTGGCTGACCAAACTTTGCCTTTGTACTTGCAATTCTAAAATCACATCCCATGGCCAATTCAAGTCCGCCACCAAGTGCAAATCCATTAATTGCAGCTATGACAGGAATGTCCATTTTACCAAAACTACTAAAAGTATTTTGTCCAAGTTCTGAAAATTCAGTTCCTTCCTGTCCGTTTTTATTAACCATTTCAGCAATATCTGCACCAGCAACAAAAGCTTTACCATCACCGGTAATTACCATCACTTTGACTTCTTTGTTATTTGATATTTCTTCCACCAATTGGTCCATTTCATGAAAGAATCTGGTATTAAGAGCATTCATCGCCTTTGGGCGGCTGATTGTTATAAGAGCTATGCCGTTTGTTATTTCTGTGCTGAGTATTTCGTAATTCATTTTTTAGATTTTTATGTAAAGACCAAAGTTAGGAAAAAACATTTAATCAATGAGACAATGAGACAATGAGAGAATGATTTAATAAAAGTCCAAACTCTAAACTCACCCTAAACAACCCAGAACTCTAAACTCAGAACTCCAATCCCATCAAAATTAATTATAACTTTATCAATTCTAAAAATATCAGTAAAATGGAATTATACCTATTGATAACCAGCATTGTATTAATTATTGCTACTCTTTTTGTATTAATATTTAGCCGAAAAGGGAAGAATAATGATGATAACGTAAAAAATGAAATCATCTCCTCCATTAAGGAAGAATTAAATGAAACCCGTCGTGAGAACCGTGAACTGAATAAGGAAAATCGTGAGGAAATAGTTGGCCTTTTTAGAGAATTACAGGACTCGTTAATGAAAAGAATATCTGAAAACATAAGTCACCAAAAAGAGCAGCTGGATTCATTTTCCAGATCATTAGTTGATCTAAGCGACAAGCTACTTAAGAATTACTCCGAATTTAGGGAGGCTAGTAAATCTGACGCCAAGGAAAATCGCGACGAACTGGTAAAGGGACTTAAATCATTTGAAGATAAATTTAACGAGAATACAAAGCTACTTAACGAACATTTGAGGCAGCGTTTTGATGACCTGAGTAAGCAACAATCTGAGTTTAATAAACAATCGAAAGATAGCATAAAAGACATTAAAGAAACCATTGAAAAACATCTAACAGCAATAAAAGAAGACAATACTACACAGCTCAATGAAATGCGCAAAACTGTTGATGAAAAACTTCAAACAACGCTTGAAAAAAGGCTGGGAGAATCATTTAAACAGGTAAGCGAACGCCTGGAGTTGGTTCATAAAGGACTAGGTGAAATGCAGAAACTGGCAACAGGTGTAGGTGACCTTCAAAAAGTATTGTCGAATGTTAAAACACGAGGTATACTTGGTGAGTATCAGCTGGGTAATATTCTAGAACAGATACTTTCTCCGGAGCAATACTCTCAAAACGTTGCTACAAAGAAAGGTAGTCAGGCTAATGTTGAGTTTGCAATTAACCTACCCGGAAAGATTGATGAAAATGAAGTTTGGTTACCCATCGACTCCAAATTCCCGATAGAAAATTATCAGCTACTTATGGACGCATATGATGAAGGAGATAAAACAAAAATTGATATAAGTCAGAAAGTATTACTCAAATCCATCGAAGTCTTTGCCAAAACAATAAGTGATAAATATATCGATCCTCCACATACAACTGACTTTGCAATCATGTTTTTACCCGTTGAAGGATTGTACGCGGAAGTACTTCGCCATCCGGGAACATTCGAAAAACTACAGCGCGAATATCATATAACCGTAACCGGGCCCACTACTCTATCTGCATTATTAAATAGTTTACAGATGGGCTTCAGGACTCTGGCAGTTCAAAAACGTAGTAGTGAGGTTTGGAAAGTTCTTTCAGGAGTAAAAACTGAATTTGGAAAATTCTCAGAACATTTATCTAAGGTTCATAAGCAAATTAATACAGCTTCAGGATCACTTGACACATTAATAAGCACTCGTACCAGTGCAATGGAACGAAAACTAAGAAGTGTGGAAACGCTTGAATCGATTGAACCGGACGATACCTTTGAATTGAACTTACCAACAGACAACGAGGAAATTTAGATGTACATCCAATAAAGTATCTTTACAAAAAATTCATCTGATGCCAACTCTCAACCTCATAAAAAACGATAGCTTTCTTAAACCATTTGAGAAAACAATAACCTATCGATACAGTAATAGCATACTTAAAGAAAGCGAATTGACCAACCGTAACGGCTCAATAAAGGATAGTGCAAATGGACATCTATATTATGGCTTGCATAAGCATGCTGATAACTGGATAATTCGTGAATGGGCTCCCAATGCAACTTCAATATATTTGGTTGGTGATTTCTCACAATGGAAACCTCTGGAGAAGTTTCAGTTTAAAAATATTGGAAACGGAAACTGGGAGTTAATATTACCGGCTGTATCACTTCACCATGGTATGTTGTATAAGCTACTAATCAGCTGGGGAAAAGGTGATCATGAACGCATACCTGCCTATTGTCGTCGTGTAATTCAGGATGAAGAAACAAAGATTTTTTCAGCACAGGTTTGGCATCCTCAAAATAAGTATGAGTGGAAAAATAAACAACCCGGCAAAGTTCATAACCCTATAATTTATGAAGCTCATATTGGGATGGCAACAAGTGACCATAGAGTAGGAACATACATCGAATTTACAAATGAAGTACTTCCGCGTATTGCAGCTCTTGGTTATAATACAATTCAGTTGATGGCCATTCAAGAACATCCATATTATGGTTCATTCGGATATCAGGTTAGTAACTTTTTTGCTCCCTCATCAAGATTTGGAACTCCGGAAGAACTCAAAAGACTAATTGATACTGCACATGGTTTAGGCATCAGTGTCATTCTCGATATTGTTCATTCTCATGCGGTAAAGAATGAAACCGAAGGACTTGCCAAGTTTGATGGAACTGACTATCAATATTTCCATGGTGGCTCAAAAGGTGATCATCCTGTTTGGGATTCTAGGTGTTTTAATTATGGTAGAGATGAAGTAATTCATTTTCTTCTTTCAAACTGTAAGTATTGGCTTGATGAGTTTAAGTTTGATGGATTTCGATTCGATGGTGTAACTAGTATGATTTACACTCACCATGGCTTGGAAATTGATTTTGTTGATTATGGAATGTATTATGATGGAAATCAGGATGATGATGCTTTAACATACCTTGCTTTGGCAAACAAGCTTATACATGAAGTTAACCCAGATGCCATTACAATTGCTGAAGATGTAAGCGGAATGCCAGGAATTGCATCTCCTTTTAAAGATGGAGGAATTGGATTCGATTTCCGCATGTCGATGGGGGTTGCTGATTATTGGATTAAGACTATAAAGGAGAAAAAAGACGAAGAATGGCAGGTTGGGGATATCTATTATCAGCTAACAAATAAACGTGCAGATGAACGTACAATAAGCTATGCGGAAAGTCATGATCAGGCAATGGTCGGGGATCAAACAATCATCTTTAGGTTAATCGACAAAGAAATGTATACTTCCATGCAGGTTGTTGATGAAAACCTCGTGGTGGATCGTGGCATTGCCTTACACAAGATGATAAGATTAGTTTCTTTGGCAACTGCTGGAGATGGCTATTTAAACTTCATGGGAAATGAATTCGGTCATCCAGAATGGATTGACTTTCCACGTGTAGGAAATGAGTGGAGTTATCATTACGCTAGGAGGCAATGGGAATTATCTGAAAATAAAACCCTTAGGTATTATCAACTAAATGAATTTGATAAGGGAATGATTCAACTTATTTCTAATTCGAATATATTGTCAGAAAAGCCGTCTCTAATTTTTCAGAATGAAAGTGATCAAGTATTGGTTCTTGAGCGTGGAGATCTTCTCTTTGTATTCAACTTTAATCCCAATAGATCATTTACGGATTATGGCATTGAAACCAAACCAGGAAAGTATTCAACGCTGCTTAATACAGACAATAATAATTATGGTGGTTTTGGAAGAAATGATGATGCGATACCACATATTACTCAGCATGAAAATGGCACGAATATGCTAAAACTATATCTACCAAACCGTTCAGCAAGTATATTAAAAATGGTGGAATAAAAGCGAATTCAGAATGATACCACAAAAAATAGTCTGTATGGGAGATAGTCTAACAGAAGGCTACGGAATAAAGCTTGATTCTGATTGGCCATCTTTGTTAGAAAAAACAATAGATCACAATTTCATTAATAGTGGAATTAGTGGAGATACTACAGCAGGGATGTTAGCACGTTTTCAGCATATGGTGATTGACCATAAACCTGACTATGTAATTATTATGGGTGGTGCAAATGATATTAGTCTCGATATACCAGAAAATCAGATTATTGGTAATATCCTAGCCATGACAAGGTTGGCAAGATATCATAATATACAATCGATTATTGGTATTCCTCCTCCTTTTTTCCAGTCTAATCATAACGAAGATGATTCTATGTTTATCAAGTTGCCAGTTTTTGAGAATCGACTGGTTAAATA
>CALCGQ010000336.1 GCA_937901015.1 uncultured Bacteroidota bacterium
GATTGATATATATCCTCGATAACAACCGTAATATGACGGGTTCTATATTTAATAATCTCCGAAAATCTTTTTTTTCTTTCTTCAGAAACAAAGCTCATTAGGTGTTCCAGAAGCTTGTCCTTTGTTGGGATATCATAATCCATTATTTCACTGTTTTAACAGTGGGTAAAGATAAAAAAAAGAAGGCTCCCACAATTGTGAGAGCCTGTGCTAAATCCACTAAACTTTCTTTGAAAACTAATTAATGGAATATTTTATACCAAGTTCAAATGTTCGACCTTGTGTATATTGGAGTGAAATATATTCTTCCCCTTTGTACGTATATGTTTGTTTATAGTCAGGATTCAACAGGTTTGTAGCTTTAAAAGATGCAATCCATTTCTTAGAGATCTTTTTTGTAGCAACAAGGTTGAGAGAACCGAATGGCTGTTGATAGATATCAGGAGTACCACCCTTAACATTGATTATAAGTTTAGGACCTGCAATATTATAAACTGCATTAATATCCAATCCGATATCAGGATTAGAATATCCTAAAAGGCCGTTAATTATATATGGCGATTGACCTTGCATTGGCCTACTATCTGATGCACCAGGGTCGGTTGCACGAATGGCTACTAATTCCAATGAATCAATACTCACCTCTGAATATACATAGGTAAAGTTTACGCCCACTTTAAAATGGCGTAGAGCATCTACAAAGTCAAGTTTTTTACGGAAGTCAATCTCAATACCATAAACCATAGCTTGGTCCATATTCTCCCATGTAAGTTCAGGATTTTGTGCTTTTGGGTTATCAACAATTTCTATGGGATCCCTAAACCTCTTTGCAAATACTCCAAAAGAAGCTATTTCTGAAGGACTTATAAAGTACTCATACTTTAAATCCAGATTGTCGATTAGTGATCTTTTTAAGTTTGCATTTCCCACATAAACACGTCCATCAGCATAATTTTCAGAAGCATATGGTGCTAATTCCCTAAAGTTAGGTCTGGCAATTGTCCTTGAAATATTTAACCTAATATTCATTTTGTCATTTGCAAACCATGTAAGGTTCAATGCAGGCAGAATGTCATTATTATTCAAATAACCAGCCTCCAAAGTAGAATCTTTACTAGCCGAGTTAATGACCGTTTGTTCATATCTAAGTCCAGTTACCACCCTTAACTTTTTGAATAGTTTAGCATCAATCATCAAAAAACCTGCAGCAATTGATTGATCAGCTGTGTAACTGTTCTTTAGATCATCTCCGGGGTTACCCTGGATGTATAAACCAAAATTTGATCCTGTAACAGGGCTATATTCTGAGTAGTTTAAACCAATATTTTCATCAGCCAAATAATCTTCAACATTCCCATTATAAGTATTTGGTGAAAACTGGAATTTATAATCAACTCTTGTTTCGTTAAAATCACGCTCCTTATACGAATAGGCTCCACCAAATTGAAGCTTTGGAGCATTCTCTTCTTGTCCAAGATCAAGGCTGGCATCTAGCTTGAAGTTTATGTTGTCTTCAGTCATATTTCTATAGTACCTTGCTGGTACTTTATAGATGGATGGCTCGATTGCGTACTCATATTTTCCTTCATTATCAGGATAATAGCTATTTGTAAAAAATCTCATATCAGGCTCATCCTGTTTGGATTTAGTTACTGATCCTATCCAATTGATTTTCAGATTGGATACATTCTCAAAGAAATGTTCACCTCTTAACTGGCTGGAAATAAAACCACGCTGAAGCCAAGAAAGCCTGCGTGTTTCAATTAGAAGGTTGTCAATATCATCAGAAGGTTTTACACCAATCATATACCTCGCTTGCGAAGTGCCACTCTGGTTTTTAAAAATATTCAAACTTAGTTTATGTTTAAGCCCTATCTTATACGAAATATTTCCAAGAGCTCCCCACAGGTATTGTTTGGTACCCTGGGCTGATTGATATTCATATTGTGTAATAAGTCTGTCATCCTCTGAACCACCAAGCTTATAGCTTCCAAAAATACCATTGTCATAATATTCTTCCTCATACTTATAGGAAAGCCCAAATACATAGCCCAAAGCATTTTTTCCAAACTGATGTTGGTTACCTACGGAAAATGAATAACTACTATTCATTGCGGAGGGAATTTTTGTAGGTGACATAACTTTGTTAAAAGATGATGTTATATCTGTTAAGTTTTGTTTCTCTGCAGGATATACAGGAATATCTCCGGAAGCACTCTGTGGAATATTTCGTAGTCCATCATCATAACCCAGGAAATCAGTACTACTACCCTTATATGTCAGAAAGTTATTATTGAAACTTGCCTGTGTATTAATTCCGGCAGAAACACTGAATCCCAATGTAAAATCTTCGGGAAAATCGAGCGTAACAATATCAATTAATCCTCCTGTAAAATCAGCAGGTAGGTTTGGTGAGTATGTTTTGTAAACAACCATATTTTCAATTAGGTTGGTTGGAAAGATATCCATTTGTACAGTATTTCTGTTTGGATCCAGGCCGGGAATATCAGCAGTATTTAATGTTGTTTTGCTATACCTGTCACTTAGCCCTCTAACATAAACATATTTACCACCTTCCACATTTATACCTGAAACTCTTTTTAATGCACCAGCAGCATCACTGTCGCCTGTACGTTTCATTTGTTGTGCAGATAATCCATCTACAACATTTGCTGATTTTTTTTGAATCGTCAGCATTGCTGTTTCTGATCTGGTTACTGCCTTTGCACTTATCACAACTTCCTCGAGCCCCATACTTACAGAACTGATTGTGAAATTTTGAATGGTAACCTCGTCAGCTCTAATTTCAATGTCCTGTATAGTCACAGGTTCAAATGATATAAATTGGCAAGTAAAAGAGTAGGTTCCAGGATCAAGATTGCTTATGGTAAAATTTCCATCTAAATCAGAAGCAGATCCTATTGAAGTACCAATTATCATTACTGTAGCACCGATAAGTTCTTCTCCGGTATCACCATCAATGATTTTTCCTCTTAATGTGCCAGTTTGGGCGGTAGAGTAGACAGAGATAAACAATAGTAGAACTGAAATTAAAATTGTTCGATACATGTTATTCTTGGTTATGGTTTATATTTAATAAAATAGCTAAAGTGACCGCGTTGAAACAGCCACTTTAGCAAGGAATTAATGTTTATTAATATTACTATTTGGGTCCTATTAATTATTCATATATTTTGAAGCAAGTGTCCAACCGTTAGCCCAGTTTGAGCCTGGTTCGAAAGCACCTTTATAGTTTACATCTTTGAAGAATGAATCTGAAGGTATGGTTGCCATATTTGAGCTAACGTCGTTGGTGGGAATTACATTGAAAACCTCATTTGTAACATTAAAACCTGGGTCATAAACTTCATTCATTGCAGTTGTAAAGTATTCTGCAACAATACCATTAGCTTCAGCTGCAACAATAGGGTCAACATCATCAGCAGCTGATACATTAAATATAGTTTCGGCAACAATGTGATAAAAGATATTGTTTTTTATGGTGAGATCTTCAGCACCAAAGCGTGTGTAACTGCACTCACCGGTCAATAATTCAATATCTATACCTTTTTCCTGACTATAGAAAATTGAGTTAGCGTAATGTCCACCAGCATTATCTCTAAATGTTATAATTCTTTTGCCTGCGCCATCACCACGGCCAACATAAGTTACATTATAGATGGTTGGTATGGCATATGGGATTCCTGTTTCGGGATCTGTACCACCATCATGCTCACCAACACGATCGCCACGATCAAACCCCTGAATTGCAGCCCAAAACTGTCCATTTCCACGATATCCTTGATCATAATCGTATGAGTCGTCGCCACAAAATGCAACAATTATATTGTTTAGATTTGGTTTTCCACCAAAGAACTCAACACCATCATCTTTATTTGCTATTACCTCAATATATTCAATAACAGTTGAACTTCCAACCCCACCAAGTGTAAGACCATTAATTTCATTTCCTTCTCCGATATCTGTTCCACCGTGACGGATTGATACATATCTTATAATACCTGAGTTATCTTCATCATTGGAACCACCATATACACCTCGCTGCTCTGTTTGAGGAATCCCTTCAATCTGCTGTTCGTTTGGTACAGTATTCAATGCTGCATTTCCAAGAATAATTAATCCGCCCCATAAACCATCATCAAGATCGGATACTGATCCTGCTAAATCATCAGCTTCCGCAGTAAATATAATGGGTAATTCGGCGGTCCCTTCAGCCATGATTTTTCCACCACGAGCTACAATTAATGCGGATGCGTTCTCACCTTGACCGGCTCTTCCTTTTATAACTGTACCGGCTTCAATTGTAAGTGTTTGTCCACTGTTTACAAAAACTAATCCTTGAAGAACATATACATTATTGGCAGTCCAGGTTGTTGTACCTGTTCCATCACCAATATCCTCAATTAATATCGAATTACCAGAAAAAGATGCTTCCTGACTTTGGTCGATACTCATTGCCTTAGCATACTCATTATAAATGCTTGAAGCCGACGCAGGTGCTACAACAATAGATTCACCATTTGAAGGATATTCTGACATTGTAACTGCAATATCAGCTGTTGTTTGGCCTGCTGTGTGTGAAACAGCCATCGATTCGATGGTAGCTGAACCTCCATCCACAGAAACACTAAATGATGCATCTGAAAGATTACCGGTTTTATCGCTGTTTGCATATACTCCCTGAGTGAAAGTAATTGTAGCGGTATAATCTTTATTATCACCACTCATGGCAATACTTGACATTGTTGGCGAGGCAGGTTCTGGATCATTATTTTTATCGTCGCAAGAACTAAACCCTAATAATATGATGGCTGAGATTGCAGCCAATAGATTAAATTTTTTCATTTTCATTTTCATTTTTAGTTTATTTAAATGATGGCACAAAAGTAAGTTCGCAATAAGAACTAATTATTACCCTAATATTAAGTAAATGTTAAGTGTGAGAAGGGTTTTGTAAGATTAAGGTAGCAAGGGAATTATGATGGGTATATTTTGAGTTTTATACTAGGAAAGTTAACCTGACTTTAAGTTAATGGAAACAAATTCAAACATTATTTGTCTAGCAATATATACTATAAATCA
>CALCGQ010000337.1 GCA_937901015.1 uncultured Bacteroidota bacterium
GGATATAAGGATATTCAGAACTTTATTGGTTTAACTCCCAGTAGCATTTCTCCTGAATTTCAGCCTGATGGGAAAAAATCAGAGTCAAAGGCGTTAGAAATGATAGCTCAGGCATATGAACATGGCTTTAAAAGGTTTGAATGGCAACATTTAAGCAAAGAAAATGGGGCCTTCTTCGTTGATATCTCATTAACCGCAATACCTATATCAGGAACACATTATCTTTACGTTGTATGGAGAGACATAAGTGAGAATAAAAAACAAGAAAAAGAGTTAATCATTGCAAAAGAAAAAGCTGAAGAGAGTGATTTAATAAAGACTTCTTTCCTAAATAATATGCAGCATGAGATTCGGACTCCTCTAAACGCAATTATGGGTTTCACACAGCTTCTTAAGCAACAGATTCTAAATAAAAGTGAACAAGATGAATACTATGATGATATACTAACGTCAGGAAATCAGTTAAGCAAAATAATCGACAAGATCATTGATTTCGCCCGACTTCAATCGGGTTTCATATTTATTACAAATGAAAAGATTGAGTTAAAAAAATTAATTGTTGATATATTTATAAGTTACCACACCAATATCCTTAGCAATGATATTGAATTCACCATAAAGTCGTATAATCATGGCAAATCATCATATATAAACACAGATGTTCAGAAAGTTAGTGAGATAATCGGACATCTATTGGATAATGCATTTAAATTCACCGAACAAGGAGAAATTGAATTAAAATATGAGATATCTGATGAAGTCGTAACATTCAGTGTTAAAGATACAGGGGTCGGAATTAAGAAGAAATTTTTTAAATCAATTTTTGGAAAATTTAATCGACTTTCAATTAAAAACTCCGAAAAATTATATGGCGGAAATGGCTTAGGTTTAAGCATATCTAAAGAAACATTAAAGTTCTTAGGTGGAGAGATATGGGTAGAATCTGAGAAAGATAAGGGGTCTGTATTCTCCTTCACTGTTCCGTACAAACCTTTGGGTACTGATATGTTCAAAGAAGATAAAATTCTGAATAATAAAGATTTTGCTATAATCACAAAAAACAATTCGCTATACCAGAAATATCATGATATTATAAGCTCTAAAGGAGGAAACCTATGGCAGCTTAAATCTGGTATGGATGCTGTGAAGCACTTTCAAGATAATATGCAAACTGATCTATTATTGGTAGATGAAAAAATAAAAGGAATGAATTTCATAACAACAACTAAAGCTATAAAAGCCTTCAATACAAATCTTCCTATTGTTGCATTATCTACTGAAAGCAATCCGGTATTTACTAAAGAAAATGCCTTGATTGCAGGTTGTTCAAACTATATCTTAAATACTGAAACTGAAGAAGAAATAGTACTCACTCTGTCAATTACTGAATAGCTACTGTAAGCTTAAAAATACAACCAGTGGAATACAAAATTGTTTTCCTTATTGTATTCTAATGTAGGCATGGGCATTTTCACAAAACTCAACCCTTTAAATACTAGCCTTAAAAATGAAGAATTAGTATTAATTCTTGTCCAGTCGATATCAGCAGAAAAATAATATTGCCTAACCCTGTTGTGATATGGCAATGGCTGCCCATTCCAATCTGAAGGATTTGAAAATGTTCCTAACATCCCTTTGGCACCATATCCAAACGATACATTTAGCCAACAGGGAAAACGTGACTCTTCTTTTAAAAACGAATGGATATTAGCTGATAACCAATACGTTTGACCATTATAATCCTTAATAATCCTCTGTAATCCTGTTTCACCAAGTAAATCTGGTCGATATTGTGCATACTCCGTTGGATGATAAGAAAATTTAAGTCTCATCCGCTGTTCCTTCCATAATAGCTGTTGTCCAGTAAAAAATGCTGCCCCTGCCGTATTGGCTATTAGGTCTCCAGGTGAAGCTCCATATTCTGAAGAAAAACCATCAAGAATTTCAATAACTGTCATTGCTGACCAACCCATAATACCGCCGTATATTGCCGATTTATTGTTGTCAACACCAGCCCACCTCAGAAGCCAGAATGAATAGTTGCTAATAATGTATGCTGTTGTTGAATGACCGACTTTATCAACCTGCAACCACCCTTTATTATCATTGAACCAATGGAATTTAGTAAGGTCATTATCCTTATACCATGCAAAATATAAAACTCCAAGTGTTGCAGAATAAAGGCCTGCAGATGTATAGACTACAGCATTTAGGCGCTTCTTATTAATCGTGTCGGGGTAATTCTCAAACCCTTGAGAATTACCACTTACAGGTAATGAAATAAGTAAAAAGAAAACTAAATATGTAAGAGGTATATTCTTAAACTTATACATCCTTTAACAATATCTGGAAAGAATAGAATAGATAATTTTTGTTTTTTCGTCGAGCAGTTTACTATTTGCTGCTTCTGCCAAAAACCTCAGATATGGTTCTGTATTTGATGGTCTGATATTAAACCACCAATCATTAAACTCAAGACGATATCCATCGAAATCAAAGAATAAAAACTCAGGATCATTTTTCTTGAAAAACTGCAACACCTCATCCATTGCCTCTTGTTTTTTCTCCACTGTGAAATTAACCTCACCAGTATTTGCATAAGTGGATATATCACTTATAACATTTGAAAATGGAATATTTTGTTCTGAGAACTTCATTACGATGTTAAGAACCAATAGTGCGGCAAGTATTCCACTATCAGAAAAATAAAAATCTCTAAAGTAATAATGACCAGCGAGTTCCCCACCATAAATACCATCTACTTCCTTAAGTTTAGTGGCACCGAAGGCTCTCCCAACTTTCCAGATAACTAAATCCGTATCGTATTTTCTAAGAAAATCACCCACAGCTTTGGAAGTCCTGATATCCTGCACTACCTTACCTTTTTGATTTTTTTCTTCAAAGAAATAATGTGCTAGCACAGCAATTATAAGGTCAGGAGAAATAAAATTACCCTTTTCGTCAATAAACATTACCCTATCTGCATCTCCATCAAAAATAACCCCTATATCACAGTTATTCTTAAGTACAGTTTCTTTGATCTGATCCTGATTCACAGGTTCCAAAGGATTTGGCTCATGACCAGGGAAAGTACCATCCATTTCATCATTGATATAGATCGGTTCGTCTCCAAATAACCTATGGGCAAATAATGCAGACATACCATTAGAGCAATCAATGGCAATCTTTAGCTTGCTATAATTTTTACCATAGGAATTAAGAAAGTTATAATAAGAATCATTGAAATTAATATCTTCAATACTCCCTTTTTCATTCATAACAGGGGGGGCATCACTATCAACAATGGCTTCCAACAGGTCCAATCCATCGGCATAACCAATGGGCTTTACATCTTTACCTGAAAATTTGAGGCCATTATAATTGCTGGAATTATGTGAAGCTGTAATCATAATTGAAAACTCAAAGTCGAACTTTCCAGTACCCCAATAAACCATGGGAGTTGTAGTTAAACCTGCATCAACAACATCTACTCCGGCATCAATTAGTCCTTCCGACAAGCTATTAAAAAGATCATCCGATGATAATCTAATATCTCTACCTATCAGCACTTTACTAACTCCAAAAACTTTGGGGATAAAGTTACCTATACGGTAAGCTATATCTTTGTTTAATTCATGGCCCCAAATACCTCTGATATCATAAGCTTTAAACGCTTTCATTATTTATATATTCGCATTTTGTCAAGGGCAGCCTGGTATTTTTTTGCATTTCTGTTGTGCTGTCTATTAGTTTTTGCAAAAGCATGGTAGCCCGATAAATCATCCTTTGCACAGAAATATAAATACCCTTCATTTTTGTAATCTAGCACAGCATCAATTGATGATTTTGATGGTATACAAATTGGTCCAGGTGGTAATCCCCCATATTTATATGTATTATATGGTGAATCATAATCAAGATGGACAGTAAGAACACGTTTAATTGTAAAATCTCCAATTGCATATATCAATGTAGGGTCTGCCTGTAATCGCCAGCCCTTTTCAAGTCTGTTAATATAAACTCCAGCGATTAGTTGCTTTTCATCATTCTTATTGGTCTCTTTTTGTACTATGGATGCAATTGTAACAATTTCTGGAATTGTCATACCCATTTCTGTGGCTTTAGCTTTTCTTTCACTATTCCAATATCGTTGATATTCCTCATACATCCTACTAACAAACCCATCTGCTGTGGTATTCCAATAAAGTTCATATGTATCAGGAATATAAATTACAGATGAAGTACTATCGTTAAGGTCCATGGATTGGAGTGTTGCTTGATCTCTCATTTTGTTGACAAGAGTTACTGAGTCAGCTTCAATTTGCTTGCCAACCTTTCCGGCAAGCTGATATACATCTCGAATATTATTGAAAGTAACCTTTACAGGAACTTGGTTACCTGAGCGAAGCAAACCTATAAGCTGATCATTATTCATACCATTTCTAATAATGTATCGTCCTGGTTTTATTAGATCAGGATAGTTTTTCGTTTCAGCCCACCAAACAAAATTATTTCGATGGATAATCAGTCCCTTTTCATATAGTATCCTCTGAACATCTGCAAAATTAGATGATGTTGGTATATATATTGACATATCTTTACCCTCTGGTGTCCAGACATTTACTTTATAGACGGCCTGATAAAACAGATATCCTAATGTACATACAGTGATAATTAAAAAGAGTACTATCCAAAATATTATCCGTTTATAGGGACTCTTTTTTTTGCGACTCACTCCATATTTTGAATGATAAAAAGTCATATTTGTATTTGGTTTATTGGTTGCTATTAATTAATTGATATAATCCTACATCTACCCAATTACTATTAACTAGGTTCCAGTCCTTTTTTAAACCTATTTTAGTAAAGCCCTGACTTTCAAATAATTTTATACTATCAGTATTAGTAGCATTTATATTACAATATACTTGATGAATACTAAGTTGCTCAAATAAGTAATTGATAATTATTTTTAAAGTAATACTTGCTGCCCCTTTTTTACGAGCTTCCTTAACCAATAGTATTCCAATGCCAGCTCTTCTATTATGAGCATCAAAGTCAAAAACATCAACCATTCCTATTCTTGAAAGGTTTGATAAATCTTCAATGATATAACGTACTTGTTTTGCAGAATATATATCCTTATCGGCAAGCATTACATATTGTTCTATATCAAATCTTGAAAATGGGTTATGAGTATTACTTACATTCCATAAGTCAATATCATTCTCCATATCCAGAATAAAGTCAATATCCTCAGGTTCAACTGCTCGTAACTTTATGTTTTCAATCTGAAGCATATATTGTCTATGGTTATAAAAAACCGTTAAAGTTAAAATAATTTTTACAAATTCTTTCATCTTAAGGAATAAAGCAAATAATTGATTTTAATAAAGCTTAATTTGCGATTAATGGGTAATTGTTAAGAGGAGTAGGTGGTTACCATCTTAAATACAACATATTATCTGGATGAAATTCTAAGAATATTGAATAGAATACACTTCAACGCTAGTGATGTGTATATAGATAATAACTTCAATATTAATCTTGATTCACACCTTGGTGTATATACTATCAAGGTTGAAGGAAGTTTTGTCAATACTATAACAAGATTCGTTGTAAAGTAAAAGAGTTTGTATATTAGGTAATTACCTAAACAATATTGATTAATAAATCCCGCTTAGAAGTTTCATCTTTATGAAATATTTCTTAGCGGGATTTTTTCTACTTTTGCACTTCGAAATATTTTCCATGATATGATAGATAAATTACTAATAGATAGCTTGCAAAAAGCTGTTGCAGAACTATATAAACAGGAACTACCTGAGAACCTAGCGCAGGTTCAAAAAACCAGACCTGAGTTTTCAGGTGACTATACGATTGTTGTATTTCCTTTATTGAGGATTTCCAAGAAAGGTCCTGAACCAACAGCTGAAGAAATTGGTAATTACATGGTTAGTAAACTAGATGAAGTTACAGAATTCAATATTATTAAAGGTTTTCTTAACCTATCAATAGCTGATAAGTACTGGAATAATTTCTTTAACACTAATTCAAAAAACTCAAAATTTGGAAGTCATGTTAAAACGGAGAAAGCACCGGTTGTTGTAGAATACTCATCACCAAATACAAACAAACCACTTCACCTCGGACACATCAGGAATAATCTGCTTGGGTGGAGTGTTTCTGAAATACTTGCCAATGCTGGTCAGGCAGTAAAAAAAGTGAACCTTGTAAATGATAGAGGTATCCATATCTGCAAGTCGATGTTAGCATGGAAGAAATGGGGAAATGAATCGACTCCCGATTCAACTGATACAAAAGGCGATAAGCTGGTTGGTAATTACTACGTTCTTTTTGATCAAAAAAACAAAGAACAAATTGCTGAACTTATTGAATCTGGAACCGATAAAGACATTGCTTCAAAATCAACACCTCTGATGTTAGAAGCGAAAGACATGTTGCTAAATTGGGAAAAAGGAGATGAAGATATTCGCAGTCTCTGGACAAATATGAATAACTGGGTTTATGCTGGTTTTGAGCATACCTACAATCGTATGGGTATTGATTTTGATAAGACATATTATGAATCAGACACATATCTGCTCGGTAAAAAGCTTGTGGATGAAGGATTGAAGACTGGAGTACTTACAAAAAAAGAAGATGGATCTGTTTGGTGCGACCTGAGTGAGGACGGACTTGATGAAAAATTATTACTCAGGGCTGATGGAACATCGGTTTATATGACCCAGGACCTTGGTACGGCACAATTAAGATTTGATGATTTTAACCCTTCGCAATTAGTGTATGTGGTTGGTAATGAGCAAAATTATCACTTTGATGTTCTTAAATTGATTCTGAAGAAACTGAATAAATCCTGGGCAGAAGAAATTTTCCACCTCAATTATGGAATGGTTGAACTACCCGAAGGTAAAATGAAATCAAGAGAGGGTAAGGTTGTTGATGCTGATGATCTAATGGATGAGATGTATCAAACTGCAAGACAAACCTCCGAAGAGTTGGGAAAATTTAATGACTTTTCAGAGGAAGAAGCTCATGAATTATTCAATATGCTTAGTTTGGGTGCACTTAAGTATTTTATCCTTAAAGTAGACCCCAAAAGAACAATGACTTTCAATCCAAAAGAATCTATCGATTTCAACGGAAATACAGGTCCTTTTATTCAATATACACATGCTAGGATAAGATCAATAATTCGTAAAGCTGAAGAACTAAAATATAACTCAGATAATCAACTTCCGGATAACTTTGATTTCGAATCTAAAGAAGTATCCTTATTGAAACTATTACATGATTATTCAGAAATTACAAAGCAAGCTGCTCAAAGTATGAGTCCTGCCTTAATTGCAAACTTTGTATACGAATTAGCAAAGGAATATAACCAGTTCTATCATGAAATAAGCATATTAAAAGAAGAGGATATTGTTAAAAGAAATTTCCGGATAGCGCTTTCTAATTTTGTTGGAAATACCATAAAGTCATGTATGGCTCTGCTTGGGATACAAGTTCCGGAACGTATGTAATGATATCCTATAAAT
>CALCGQ010000338.1 GCA_937901015.1 uncultured Bacteroidota bacterium
TGCTACTCCAAAAAGAGTTAGACTTAATAGTATTAAATGGATTACACGTGTTGCTGCCGCCATATTGATATTTACTGGAAGTTATTATTTCCATGATTATAGAAGCAATAAAGAATTAATTGCTGAAAATGAAAACCCCTCTGCTCAGAACTCACAACTATACAATACCCTTATGGAGGCAGAATACTATTATACTGCTCAAATTGGAATGGAACAAGAGAGACTATATTCATTAACAGTTGGAAATTCTCCAATTCGTGAAGAAATCCAAAATGAACTTAAAGAACTTGATAAGGAGTTTAATGCACTAAAAGAAGATTTGAAAGATAATCTTGATAATGAGGAAATTATTGCTGCAATGATCCAGAACTACAGAATAAAACTTGGAATATTACAAGATATGATGATGCAATTGCAACAAGATAAAAAAGTAAAAAATTCAGATGATGAGACCAAAAGAATTCAAATTTAGTATGACACTATTCATGCTGCTGTTATTTACAGCATCATTACATAGTCAGTCATACACAAAGGAAAACAGGATAGAGAAATCCTTCCCTGTCTACGATGACACCGAAATTGAGATTTCCAATAAGTACGGAGATATTACATTAGAAAGCTGGGAAAAAGATTCAGTTAAGATTGTAATTGACTACAAGGTAACTTCAACAAAAGAAGTTAAGCTTAATAAAACTTATGATGCCATAGGCATTGATTTCAAGGCAAATAAATACTACATAGTGGCAACTACAGAGTTCAATGGTAAAGGTTCGTTTTGGTCCGACGTATCAGATATCGCTAGTAACTTATTCACCGGAGGTACTAATACATCCATAGATTATATAGTGTATGCTCCAGATAATAAATATGTTAGTCTGAATTTGAAATATGGAAATATTTACCTTGCAAACCATAAAGGTTCCATAAAGGTGGCACTATCCAATGGTGATTTTAAAGCACATAACCTTAGTAGTAATTCTGAGTTAGATATTGAATTTGGTGATGCAACAGTTAATAACATTGTTGATGGTAAGGTAAGAATCAGTTATGGAACTTTAACACTTGAAGAAGCTCAAAACCTAACCATTGGTGGACAATCATCTGAATATGAGATTGCCAATGTTGATTATCTTACAATAGATTCGAAAAGAGATAAGATCTTTATAGAAAAGGTTAATAATGTTACTGGTAATACTTATTTCAGTCGCTTGGAAATTGATAAATTGGAGGGTAGTTTAGATGTTAATACAAAATATGGAAGCTTTAAACTTAAGGAAATAGGTAATCAAGTAAATAGCATCAAGCTCGATAATAATAATACAACCGTGAATTTCTATCTTCAGAAAGAAAATAGCTATAAAATAGATTTAACCAGTGATGAAAAAGCTGATGTAACTTATTCAGCCAATTTGGGTGACTTTAGTACAGAGGAGATAAAGGGTAAGGAAAACATTATGAAGGCCAGATGTTTATATGGTACTAATAATTTGGCAATCCCCATAAAGATTGATATTCGATCTGGGTTTTTATCAATAAAACTAGAAGATTAAAAAAAAAGTGTAACCCTACAATTTTTTAATTGTCTTTAATGCAGTAATAAATATTAGAAATGATGAAAAGAATAAATATAATTAGTCTGTTTGTAATAATCACAGTAATATTGACCTGGAGTACAGGTTGTCAAAAACTAACTCAAATCGAAGGAAACGGTTCCGTAGTTATTGAGGAACGTAATTCTGTTTCATTTAATAGAGTAAATAATCAGGGAGTATTTAGTGTTTATATCATTCCTGATACCGTAACATATCTTGAAATTGAAGCTGAATCAAATCTAATTCCACATATTAAAACTACTGTTCATGGAAATACACTGGAAATAGATACCAGAGAAAATCTTAGTAGCAATCACGCTATGATAATCAGGGTGCATACACCAAGTGTAGCAAGTGTTGTACTCAGTGGTTCAGGATTAATTAATGTTTCAAATCTGGACACTGATGAGTTTGAAGCAATTTTAAGCGGCTCAGGTGTTATATATGGTGATGTTATTGCAAACACTTTTCGTTCAAGTATTTCTGGGTCTGGTGAAATTGATTTTGTAATTGACAGTGACATTACCACAGGAGCAATTAGTGGCTCTGGGAACATAATCTTAAGTGGTACGAGTAATTTTGGAGATTATAGAATCTCAGGTTCTGGTAATATTGATGCATATACTTTACCTATAGCGGAATGTTATGCAAAGATCAGTGGTTCTGGTAATATCTATACAATGGTTTCCGATTTACTCACTGTTAATATCACAGGTAGCGGAAATCTATATTACAGAGGTAACCCTACCATAAATCAAAATATATCAGGTTCAGGTCAAATTATAGGTCAATAGAATTATGAAAAAAGTATCGATACTAGTTTTATTGATGGCCATTGGAGGATCCTTATTTTCTCAAACTTTTGAAAGGCAATTGGGAATGCGACTTGGTACCATGTCGGGGATTACAGGTAAAGTGGTAATGAATAAAAAAACAGCAATACAGGGAACGCTTGGGTTCCGAAAAGGAGGTGTACAACTCTATACATTGCTGGAAGCATATAAAGTAATTGACAAGGCTACCAATCAGAATTGGTACCTCTATTTTGGAGGAGGAGTACATATTGGATATATTAATGGCTATAACAGAGTCAGACGTTGGTCTAATTCTTCTGGTTATTACTGGGAGGAAGAACCGGCAACCGGACCTGTGTTTGGTTTAGATGCAGTTATGGGTATTGAGTACAATATTCCGGCTGTACCATTGGTAGTCTTTTTCGAGTTTAAACCAATGGTTGAGTTACAGAGCTTTAGCAGAGTTCGTACAAACTTTTGGGATAGTGGAATAGGAATAGTTTACAGATTTAACAATTAAAAATTTATTATGAAAACCATTAAAATTATACCTTTAGTATTAGCTATGCTTGTTGTATTTTCAATTAATGCACAGGAAGGCGAGGAAATGAAAACACTTTTTGCAAAATCAGATTCGAGCAAGAAAATTAGTTCTGGTGGATATGGTTCATTTAGTGTTGGATATTCACAAATTGACGGCAAAGATGCTATCCAACTTGGCGGGCGTGCTGCATGGATTGCAAATCATCGGTTTGCACTTGGATTAGCTGGTTATGGATTCTTTAACAGTATTCAAAAAAATTATGATGTTTATGAAGACCCATCAAACTACTTTTTAACAGGTGGTTATGGTGGATTATTTTTCGAGCCTATTATAATGCCAAATAAGCCTGTACATGTTTCATTTCCAATATTGCTAGGTGTTGGTGGTGTTAGTGCTATACAGTCACAAAATTGGACAAGTAGTTATCATGACAGTAATGTAACATATTATGATACAGATGCTTTTGTGGTATTTGAACCAGGTGTTGATATTGAGTTTAATATCGTAAAGTTCTTCAGAGTGGCTTTAGGGGCATCATACAGACTAACAAATGGAGTTAATTTAAGGTATAAGTATCTTGATGATAATTATGATGAACAAACAATAACAATCGATAAAAATGCACTTAACTCATTTACCTTTAATATTGGCTTTAAATTTGGCTGGTTCTAGGAATTAAGATATTTAATAAAATATTAAGCTCCACGACAATCGTCATGGGGCTTTTTTTATTTCATTAGATTGTAGACTGGACTATCTTTTTTAAGAAGGTGTTTTACCTTATCATAACTAAGAAATATAGATGTTTGGCCAAAAGAGTAGGGGGCAATCTCATAACTGTTATACATAAAACCTATTCCTGTATTATTAATGTAAATATTGTGATTAGGTTCAAGACTTTCAACAAAATAACCAGCTTTAGTTAATGATATATCTTCAGGAATTTGTTTGTCATCATAAAGTTGTTGAGTTAGTATTGTCGATAATAATCCCGTTGTGTCATCAATAAAAATATTAGCATATTCCATTGGTTTCCCGCTGTTAAGATCGATGTTGTAATATGAAATATTTGTCATGCCGTGAGCCCCTCCTGAATATGCATATTTTAGGAATTCGAGGCAAACAACATAGTTGGAATTATTTATAACCGACATGCTTACAATCTTTTGCCAATTAAATGAAGCTCCACTATCATACCTGTCAACATTTTGGTCAAGGTAATTCTTGTAATATTCATTTTCAAATTTTGTAAGCATCGAATCTGGATTATATTCGTAAAAATTACTACCAAAAAATCCTTCAGCAATATTTTGACAAACTAAATCTACAACTACATTGTTATCCACATTAGCCATTGGATAAATAAGTGTTAGCTCGATTTCAGCCACAGGAGATTCATCCATATCGACTATCAGTCTGTCTTCAGAATGTAGATAATGAACATCAAATGGCATTGAACCGGAAGGGTAGCTTTCAATTATATTAAATGGAATGTCGTAGTTTGGCTCATAATACCAATATCCTTCTATTTTTTCTTTATCTATTGACCCAGCTAGCACGGTATCATTTTTACCAAACTCTTTAAATTGATATTCATTCTTGTTTGTTTCACCGGTCAAGTAAATGCTCTTACTATAACTATTGGATTCTTCAATAGAGGTAAAATGATAATTATAATTTCCTGAAATATTATCTTTAAGTCGAACTACATTTGCAGTAACATTAAAATTGCTATCAACAATACCTTCATATCTACTATAAAAAATATCATCACTTTTTTTTGTCTGACCAAATAAATTCACATTTGATATGAGTATTGAAATAATAATTAGTAGTCTTATTTTCATGTAGATATGCTTATAGTTTGTTGAATAGGATACTGAATCTGGTTGATGTAATATTTTCCTGCAAAACTAATATTAATTGACTTAAAAATGAATGATTATTTTGATGTTTATTTAGAATTAATTAGAGCTGTTAGTTGCCAAAATAAAGTCATTAGAATCCGTTTTTACCATAGTTTTGCACAAAAATTACTTCATCAAATGATATACTTATTATTATCAATACTTTTTGCCGTTTTAATATACGTATATTTCAGGCTTATAAGTATCTATAAACTTGATGAATTTCAGGTAATTGTTGTCAATTATCTAGTTGCAGTAATCCTTGGATTATCCCTTTGGCAAGAACCAATAGTTCCCAAAGTAATAATAGGATCAAGTTGGTTTCCAATTTCAATATTTATCGGGATTTCATTTATAGTTACATTTTATTTATTTGCATTATCATCGGCTAAAGCCGGAATGGCACTAACTGCAGTTTCCAGCAAGATGTCAGTATTATTGCCAGTTATCGCAGGTTTTATTTTTTTTGGAGAGAGCATGAGTTTCTTAAAAATAACCGGAATAATACTGGCAATAATTTCATTCTTATTAGTTTTCAGTAAAGGTGGTAAAATAAAAATGGTTTCATGGAGTGTATTGTTATTACCCATTTTAATATTTATTGGATCTGGTACAAATGATACACTAACAAAATATGCCCAGCATAGTTTACTTGATGGAGATGATAACTTGTTCCTCACAACACTATTTCTTATAGCATTCATATTCAGTTTGTTATTTGTAGTAATGCAGTTTGTTCTTACCCATAGAAAAGTCTCATGGATAAGTTTGTTATTTGGATCTATAGTAGGTGTTGTAAATTTTGGTACGATGTACTTTCTATTATCAGCCCTTAATTATTTTGAGGCATCAACTTTATTTCCCATATTAAATGTAAGTGTGGTATTATTAACTGCGTTTATAGGTATGTTCTTTTTTAAGGAGAAATTATCATTATTAAATTGGTCGGGTATATTGCTAGCTGCTATATCAATACTTATTATTAGCATCAATTAGTATTAATTCAGGTTATTAGTTTTATTAGCTTTGCAAGTGAAGTGAGCGCTATTATAATTATTTTGAAAGATGGACATAAGCGAATACAAAACTGTTGTTTCTGAAAGTGAGGGGTACTACAAAGATAAAGGGAGTAAATTTATTGCTCTGGTTTATCATGTTGAAACTGAAGATGAAGTAAAAGAAATTCGTGAGCTTGTAAGAAAGAAATATTATGATGCACGACATCATTGTTATGCCTATCGTATCAATCCTGAAAATGAATTTTCTCGTAGTAGTGATGATGGTGAGCCATCAGGCACAGCCGGGAAACCAATGTTAAACCAATTATTATCATATGATATTACAAATACTCTTGTGATTGTTGTAAGATATTTCGGAGGAACAAAGCTTGGTGTAAGTGGTCTAATCCTTGCATATAAATCGGCCACAAAAGATGCTCTAGAAGAGAGCAAAATAGTTAAAAAATTTATAACCAGTAGTTTAACAGTTAGTTTTGAATATCCTCTAATGAATGCTGTTATGAAGGTTATAAAAGATGAGAATCTAAAGATTATCGGACAGAATTATGATACTAACTGCAATATCATTCTTGAAATAAAAAAAAATCAAAAAAAAATTGCTGTAAATAAGCTTGATAACATAAGAGGTGTAAGCATAACATAATTGAAAGACAAGTACATATACCATTTTTATGGATGTAGACATTTAAGACAATAATTTTTAAAAGTCAAGTGTTTTTTATGTTTTTTATTAAGTTTTTTTAACTCATATTTGTGTTCGCTAAGAAAAATATGGGATATATCTGAGAGTGTATTGACCCATAGACAATTAGCACGTCTATTAACAAAAGGATTGTTTATATCGAGAAATTTTACGACAAGTATGAAGAAAAAGCATGTTGAAATTTGGGAAAAATGTCTGGTCGTCATTAAAGATAATATTCCTCCCCAAAGCTATAGTACCTGGTTTGCACCCATAACACCAATTAATATTGAAAATGATGTGCTAACCATACAGGTTCCAAGCCAGTTTTTTTATGAATGGTTAGAAGAACACTACATTAGCTTACTCAGAAAAACAATACGCATGGTAATTGGTCCGGGCGCTGCTCTCGAATACAGTGTAATTATTGATAATAATTATAATAAGTCGAAACCTTATGCTGTTAAGTACCCAGCTACTGATAGTAAAGCAACACAAAATAATCAGGTAAGTATGCCACTCGATCTAAATAAAGGTAAAACCAGAGATATTCCTAACCCTTTTATAATCCCAGGATTAAAAAAGCTTAAAGTGGAATCGCAACTGGTTGATACTTATTCTTTTGATAACTTTATTGAGGGAGAATGTAATCGTCTTGCCAGATCAGCAGGTTGGGCAATTGCTGAAAACCCAGGGAAAACTGCTTTTAACCCGTTGTTGTTATACAGCAATGTAGGATTAGGTAAGACACATCTTGCTCATGCTATTGGTCTACAGGTTAAGAAAAATTATCCTGAAAAAATTGTATTATATGTTAAAACTGATCAATTTATAAATCAATATATTGATTCGGTAAGAAATAATAATCAGAATGATTTTATTCACTTCTATCAAATGATAGATGTGCTTATTATTGATGATATTCAGTTTATTGCTGGGAAGGAAAAAACTCAAGATGTTTTCTTCCATATTTTCAACCATTTACATCAAAATAACAAACAATTAGTTCTTACATCCGACAAGCCACCTGTGGAGCTTAAGGGTATGGAGCCAAGATTATTGTCTAGATTTAAATGGGGGTTGGCAGCCGACTTACAAATGCCGGACCTAGAAACTCGCATATCAATTTTAAAGAAAAAATTATATAAGGATGGCATTGAAATGCCTTACGATGTTATAGAGTATCTTGCATACAGTATTACCACAAATATTCGTGAAATGGAAGGTGCATTGATATCCATTCTTGCTCAATCAACATTAAACAAAAAAGCTATTACTCTTGATCTGGCTCGCCAGATGATTGATAAATTTGTTAAAAGTACAACCCGCGAAATATCCATTGATTACATTCAGAAAATTGTATGTGATTATTTTAGTGTTCCTTTGGATGTACTTAACTCCAAAACCCGAAAAAGAGAAATTGTTCAGGCACGTCAATTAGCAATGTATTTTTCTAAGTTGCATACTAAGAGCTCTTTAGCTACCATTGGATTGCACTGTGGTAATAAGGATCATGCCACTGTACTACATGCATGTAGAACGGTAAATAACCTTATCGAAACTGATAAGCAGTTTAGAGTTTATGTTGATGATATTGACAAGAAGCTTAAGCTATAATTTTGTTAAAAGAATCTATTTTCAATAATTAATTCATTAAAATTCTTGATTTTCTTTTGACAAATTATTATCTTTATGACCAATAATTAATTAATATAATATGAATATCCTTTTTGTTTGTACCGGAAATATTTGTCGCTCACCAATTGCTGAAGCATTATTAAAAAAGAAATATCAAGAGAATAATATTGAAGGCCATGTTGACTCAGCTGGCTTCTCACCAACTACCATAAATGATTCTCCCGATCCTAGAGCAATTGCCGCAGCAAGGAAGGTTGGTTTGGAATTAAGCGGTAGTTCTAGATTATTTATGAAAAAGGATTTCGACCAGTTCGACCGCATCTACGTTATGGATGCTAAAAATCATGAAGAAGTTAGAGAACTTGCCAGAAATAAGGATGATAAGGCAAAAGTTGACTATTTAATGAATGTTATTGAGCCTGGAACCAATAAAATTGTACCAGATCCAATTCATAGTGGAACAGTAACATTTGATGAGGTAATAAATATTCTTGATAAGATAACTTCAAAGGTTGTCTCTGATATTAATTAAACCGCTTCTTTGGTGTTAGTCTCCAAACCATCTAAACAAGATATTACTAAGGCATCAATGCAAATTGAGCCTTATACACATGTTACTCCTGTATTATCTTCAGAATTAATAAATACTATTTTTAAGTCTGAACTTTTTTTTAAGTGTGAAAACTTTCAAAAGGCAGGTTCTTTCAAATCACGTGGAGCTGTGAATGCCATACTATCACTTGACAAGAAAATGCTTGATCATGGCGTTGCAACACATTCTTCGGGTAATTTTGCTCAAGCTTTAGCTAGGGCTGCAAGTATCTTAAATATACCTTCTTATATTGTAATGCCGGAAAATGCTCCACAGGTTAAAGTAGATGCGGTTATTGGATATGGGGGAGAGGTAACATTTTGTACACCAACACTGGCAGATCGTGAAAGAACTTTAACGGAGGTAATTGGCCGAACAGGAGCTACCGAAATCCATCCATATGATAATTATGATATTATAGCTGGTCAGGGAACTGCAACCCTGGAATTGTTGAACCAGATTGATAATATTGACATGATATTATGCCCTGTTGGTGGTGGGGGACTCATTAGCGGTACTGCTTTGGCAGCTTCATATTTTGGAAAAAATATAACTGTTGTTGCTTGTGAGCCCTTGGGTGCTGATGATGCATATAGATCTTTTAAGGCCGGTGAGATTATTCCAAGTGTAAATCCTCAAACATTGGCCGACGGATTGCTTACATCGCTTGGAGAGAGGAATTTTCCAATAATTAAGAACTATGTCGACAATATAGTTACAGTTAGCGAAGAATCCATTATTAAGGCTATGAAGTTGGTATATGAGCGTATGAAGATTATAATTGAACCTTCATCAGCAGTAACTCTAGCATCAATAATTGAGAATAAGGTTGATGTAACCAATAAGCGTGTTGGACTAATTATTTCAGGTGGTAATGTAGATCTTAAAAAAATTCCTTTTTAGTATGGATAACTACGATTTTGGCAAATTATATTTATTACCAACACCTTTAGGGTCGTTTGATACCAATGATCGTGTATTACCAATATACAATAAGGAAATTATCCATAAACTTGATACATTCATAGTTGAGCAGATAAGAACTGCACGTAGGTTTCTTAGTAGCATAGATCATCCTGTGAAAATTGATGATATGGTGTTTATGGAATTAAATAAACATACTGATGAATCTGAAGTGCATTCCTATCTTGATTGTGTAAATATGGGTAAATCGGTTGGCCTCCTTTCTGAGGCTGGCACACCGTGTATTGCCGACCCAGGAGCACTTGTTGTTAAAATTGCTCATGAGAATGCCATTGATGTTGTTCCTCTTGTTGGGCCAAATTCAATAATTTTATCTTTAATGGCTTCGGGTTTTAATGGACAGAATTTCGCATTTCATGGATACTTACCTGTTGATAAATCACAACTAGGTAGAAAGCTCAAGGAATTGGAGCAGGCCATTTATCGCGGAAAACAGACTCAGATTTTCATAGAAACACCATATCGTAATAATCAGCTAATAACCTCAATTATAAATACTTGCTCACCTAAGACTAAGCTTAGTGTTTCAACGGACCTTACTTTAAAAACTGAGAAAATTCATACTTATACTATTGCTGAATGGAAAAAGATAAAACTCGACTTCCATAAAAAGCCATCAGTATTTCTTCTATATGGATAGGTTGTACAGGCTTATTCAGGTTTTGTAAGTTTCCACCTTTTATGAGTCCAAAGCCAATCTTCTGGTTTTTTTCTAATTACTTTTTCAAGCTTATTCGCTAATCGTTTTGTAACTTCTCCATCAGGTAATTCCTTTGGATTTTCAGCAAGAACACTTAGTTCTAACTCGTAATATCCTCTTTTTACTCGCTGAATATCAACAAAGACCGCAGGATAGTTGTATTTCTTTGCATAAACTTCAGGACCATGTAAAAACGCAGTTTCCCGACCAAGGAAGTTTATCCAGTAAGATTTTTTTGAGTTGGATGGACTTTGATCTGACGCCATTACATAATTCTTACCCTTGTCCTTATTTAATATAAAGGTCCGAGCTGTGTCATAGATAGAAACAAGTTCAGTTCCAAGTCTGGATCTATTCTTACGAAGATAATTATCAAGATATTTATTACTTAAGGGTTTGTATAAGGCTACACCATGCCATTGAAGTTGCATACATGAAAGTGCTCCCCATTCCCAGTTTCCATAATGATTTGGTAAAGCGATTACCCCTCCATGATCCTTGTATACATAACTCATATCTTTTTCATTAATAACCTTGTGGCGAGCAAAAATCTGTTTTTTACTCATGGTAAAAGCTTTTAAACTTTCAACGGTTATTTGAGAAAGGTTTCTATATGATAGTCTTTCAATTCTTCTTAATTCCTCATGGCTCTTTTCGGGAAAGCTCTTACTAAGATTATCTCTTACCACATTTAGCCTGTATTTCAGAAGCTTATACATAATAAAATAAAATATATCTGCAAATATGTATAATAACCAAAATGGTACAATTGCAAATAGAAGTATAAAAAATCTGGTCAGTATGGATGATATAAAATTCATGATCGCAAACTTAATGCTTCTTTTTAAAATATGTGGATAATCTAAGCTAAATTTGCCGCTGAATTTAAAGAAGAATAAAAATCAATAATGAGTATATTAATAGGACTTAAAAACTTGACAATAGGAGAACGGAAAACCTTCAAATTGCATACGTTGTATATGATTATTGAAGGCTTTGTGCTCGGAGTAATGGCTCTGAACGAATTCGTTTTTATTAAAAGTCTGCACGGAACAAATTATCAGCTAAGCTTTCTATTTCAGTTTAGTATGCTTGTTTTTTTGTTTTTAATTGTAATAAATGAATTCCTCAAAAGAGTAAAGAATAGAAAGAAACTACTCAGATTGGCTGCTATATTAAGCCGACTACCTTTAATAGCATTATTATTGTTCCCATCCACAAAGGAAGAGATGCTTGCACAGCCATATTTTCATTATATATTCTTATTGCTTTTTCTCATATACTTTGCCGGAAATATTTTTATAAACCCCAATATAAACTACTTATTAAAAGTTAACTATAGGCATCAAAACTTTGGCAAACTTTATAGCTATTCAACTAGTATTAATAAAATTGTAATGCTAGTTGTAACGTTCGCATATGGGTATATTCTTGATTATAATAATTTTGCATTTACATATATAATACCAATTGCTGCAATCCTTGCAACTATCTCAGTATTTGTTCTTTCGATGATTACTTATCCTGAGGACAAAGTTATTATTGTGAAACAGTCAATAATCCAGTCGGTGCGATCATCAATTGTTGAAATGAGATATATCTTAAAGAATAATAAGCCCTACAGGCATTTTGAGATTGGTTTTATGTACTATGGCTTCTCTTTTATGATTTCTGTAACGGTAATCACCATTTACTTTTATGAAGCTTTAAACTTAAATTATGCAAGTGTAGCCTTCTATCGCAATGCATATAATATATTAGCAATATTATTATTACCATTTTTCGGAAAGCTAATTGGAAATATAGACCCAAGGAAATTTGCTGCAATTACATATTCATCCATCGCTATCTACATATTTGCATTACTTCTGACTTCATATTTCCCGGGACATTTTGTGTTTCTAGATATAACTATTTACTATACACTATTGTTTTACATATTGTTCCATGGAATATTTGCTGCCACAATGGTGCTTCTTTGGAATATAGGTTCTGCATATTTTTGTACACCAGAAGAATCAGGAACTTATCAATCACTCCACCTTTCATTAACCGGAGTTAGAGCAGTATTTGCACCTATGATGGGTGTTGTGTTCTATGAATTATTTGGTTTCACCGTAACATTTTCCATTGCAATATTCTCATTGCTTTGCGGGGTAGTGCTTATGTTATGGTCATATAAACGAGAAAAGACAGGCTATACTAACGCTTAACTGCGAATGGATCACCAAAATCGATATTACCTTCTTTATCAGAAGTATACGGGTAATAGTAAATTGGAGGTTTTTCGTCAGAATTGTCAATAATATCAATTGCAATGGTCTCAATTCCAGGCTCATCTTCTTTAAGTTGAACAATTGCCTCATAGGTTAAACCATACGCAATAATCTTGTCTTCCTTAAGTTCTGCTTCACAAAATTTATTTAGAGACCAAATTACAGATTCATTATTTGGAATATTCTTTTTATCGGTAATTTCGAATTCAAGTGGGTGTACTATTTCAGCTTTATCAACAAAGGCACCAAATGGATAGCATTGACCAGTATCTTCCAGTAGGTTTTTAGCATAATCAAAAGAGTGGTTTATGATTTCTTGTGTTGTTGTTTTCATAAGCTGTTTGATTTTATTATTAGTAATCGTATCTTGATTTCCATTTATTTTTCATTTTATTTCTTTCATCATTTTCACGTGCATTATTACCTGGATCATAAAACTTAGTCCCACTAATTTCCCGAGGTAGGAATTCCTGATCAATGAAGTTACCATCGTAGTTGTGTGAATACTGGTAGTCTTTACCATAACCAATATCTTTCATGAGTTTCGTGGGAGAATTTCTAAGAGGCAATGGAACCGCAAGATTACCAGTTTTTTGTACTACAGACTGGGCATCCTTAATGGCTGTATATGATGAATTACTTTTTGGCGAATTAGCAAGATATATTGCAGTTTGTGATAATATTATTCGTCCCTCAGGCCATCCAATATTACTTATGGCATCCATGCATGTATTTGCCAGCAGCAATGCATTTGGGTTCGCATTTCCAATATCTTCTGATGCTAGAATCAACATTCTTCTAGCAATAAACTTAGGGTCTTCACCTGCTTCAACCATCCGCGCAAGCCAATAAACTGCAGCATTGGGATCACTACCCCTCATGGATTTGATAAATGCACTGATTATATCGTAATGCATCTCACCATTCTTATCATAAATGGCAAGGTTTTCTTGAATTATACTAAGTACAATATCGTTCGTGATTTTTATCTTTTTCTTTGTGGTTTTTTCCTGATAAACAACCAATTCCAAAGCATTATATAGCTTTCGAGCATCTCCACCTGAAATTCTCAACAATGCCTCATCTTCGGATACAGAAATCTTAACATCAAATTTCTCAGACAATAACTTAATTCCACTTTTGATAAGCATTCTCAGTTCATCTGCGCTAAGATTTTGAAGTATGTATACCTGACATCTTGATAATAAAGGTGATATAACTTCAAATGAAGGGTTTTCCGTTGTGGCCCCAATAAGTGTAATTATACCCTTTTCAACAGCATTTAAGAGTGAATCCTGCTGCGACTTACTGAATCTGTGAATTTCATCAATAAAAAGGATTGCATTTCCATTAAACATTGCAGCTTGGCTAATTACATTTCTGACATCTTTTACGCCTGAACTAACTGCGCTAAGTGTGTAGAACTCTTTATTGAGAGTGTTAGAAATTACGTTAGCTAGAGTTGTTTTACCCACACCGGGAGGTCCCCATAATATCATGGAGGGTATATTTCCCGATTCGATACTTCGTCTGAGTATTGCATTGCTACCAACCAAATGTTGCTGACCAATATAATCTTCAAGTAATTGAGGACGAAGTTCTTCAGCTAATGGAGTTGGCATATCTATTTTATTTATTGATGGATTTTCTAATCAACAAATCTAAGGAATATATGGTTGTATTACCACCAGGATTTTTAAAACTATTACTTTTGATGTATGTATAATGAGTTATTAACCGAAGTTGACTATAGGTTCAGTAGGAGCAGTGGTCCGGGAGGGCAAAGTGTAAATAAAGTTTCAACACAAGTAGAACTATTATTTAATGTGTTGGAATCGGATATACTTACCGAGGATCAGAAAAGCATTATTATAACGCGATTGTCAAATAGGATTACTGTATTGGGAGTGCTTATTTTACGTAGTGATGAAACACGGAGTCAGTTAAAAAATAGGGAAGTAGTAAATACAAGATTCCTACAACTAATCTCAGATGCATTAGTACCAGTAAAAAAAAGAAGACCTACCAAACCAACAAAATCATCAGTTAAAAGACGCCTATCCGATAAAAAGAAGCTATCTGATAAAAAGAAAAACAGAAAGGTAGATGAGGAATAATTCGTAATGGAAAAAGTCCTAAAGGATATCTATTAATTCAATGGGATGGCTGATGATACTTTTTGCACCTGTTTTGATTAGCTCTGTTTTTGATCTGAATCCCCAAAGAACACCTACTGCATGCATACCTGCATTATTTGCAGTTTCCATATCCACACCAGAGTCACCAACAAAGATTATATCACAGGGATCAATATCCATTTCAGTACTAATTTGTAAGGCTTTTATCGGATTTGGCTTTTTAAGTTCTTCAGTTGTTAATCCCTCAACACATACGAAATTCCACTTTGAAAGCAGAACCTGAACGGCCTTTTTAGTAAGCTTATCAGCTTTATTTGAAAGTATTCCAATCTTAATATTTTTAGCCTCTAATTTATCTAATAAATCAGCTATACCTTCGTAAGGAGCGGTTTTGTTAGTACAGTTTTGGCTATATTCTTCATACATCAAATTGAAATATTTTTTACAACTATCATTATCGCTATGTGATACAGGTAATGACCTTTGTACTAAATTTAATATTCCATTTCCTATATAGCCTTTATAATCACTTAGATTATGAGTGGGGAAATTAGAATTTCTAAGTACAGTATTCATGGATTCAGCTAAATCTTCAATTGAATTTAACAATGTACCATCTAAATCAAATATAACTCCTTTAAACTTCATAATTATCTGTATAATAGATGTTTGAAAATAATAAGAAATTTATCAAAATTACATTTTTTGCGAATAGGTTTAACTACAATTCAATCCAATTGTCGTAAGCAAAAGAGCCTATTGTTTCTCTTTTTCCTATTATTGCAAAATATATACCCATTTATGAAACTTCTAATGATTTATTGCTCAAAATTCGGATATAATCCAACCATCCACACCCTTGAAGATTTTCCCAGTGTTTCTGAGGGGCAGGTTTTTCAAGAGCAATTGGTGGCTTTTATTCATGGAGAATTGTGCGATGAAGAAGATCCCAAAGGTATTGAGAATAAATTGTTGAAGAATCTTAAATGGGCAGCAAAAAAGAATGAATCAAAGAATATAATCCTTCACTCTTTTGCTCATCTTGCAGAAACAAAGGCTTCTCCGCAGTTCACAAAAGATATTTTCGATAAGGTAGAAGACAGATTAAAGAATGCAGATTATAGTTGTTCACAAACCCCGTTTGGTCATTTTCTAGATCTAGATATACAAGCTCCAGGTGTATCACAAGCCAGAATATTTAAAGGGTTTTAATCATTAATAAATTAAACCTGTTTCAATAAAAATTAGCTATAATGAAGAGTATTAGGAACATCGATATAAAGAAAATTATATCAAATTATAGACTTTTCCTGATACTGTTTGTACTCATAGCTATAGTTTCCAGTATTCAACCCTTAACTTCAGGTACAAGTGTACATGATAAAATAGGTTTGAGTTATAACCATTACAATAATTATTCGATTTTTAAATATTCTTTCCAGCATTTAGTTGATTATGAAGATCTCTACATCATGCATATTGATGATCATTTTGATCTATATAAATACACTCCTACATTTTCTGTTTTCTTTGGGATATTTGCAGTTTTTCCTGATTGGATTGGATTAAATCTTTGGAATATTTTTAATGCTCTTATACTTCTTGGTTCCATATATTATCTGCCTAAATTTAATAATTATCAAAAGGGTTTAATTCTGATTATCATATTAATAGAATTGTTAACATCAATTCAAAATACCCAATCTAATGCTGTTATTGCTGCATTATTTGTCTATGCTTTTGGGTTTATGGAACGGAAGAAATACCTGTTGGCAACGCTATTTATAACGTTTTCTGTATTTATAAAGTTATTTGGAATAATTGGGTTTGCATTGTTCATACTGTACCCAAATAAATTGAAGTTAGCCCTGTATTCTCTGTTATGGACGATAATATTATTTTTAATTCCCTTGTTATTTATTGACATTGAACAATATAGACTGTTGATTTCAAGCTATATTGATATGCTCAAAAGCGATCATACCGACTCCCATGGTTTTTCAGTAATGGGTTGGTTATATACTTGGTTTTCACTGGAGTTTAATAAGTATGCAGTAGTGATTGTAGGGGCAATTTTATTCCTGCTCCCAATGATAAAAATTTCAAATTATAAGTACTACACATTTAGGATATTAACTCTTGCTTCGATTCTTATATGGGTTGTTATTTTTAATCATAAGGCTGAATCGCCAACCTTTATTCTTGCAATGACAGGAGTTGCCATTTGGTTTATCATCGGAGAAAAAACACCTCTTAATAATGTACTATTTTGGAGTGCATTTATATTAACTTCATTATCTCCAACAGATTTATTTCCTTCAATTGTACGAGAAGAAATCGTTATCCCTTTTGTTTTGAAAGGGGTTCCATGTATACTAATCTGGGGCAAGCTTATTTATGACATGCTTTGGATGAAATCTGAGTCTCTCGCAATTGAAAGTTCTGATTCTATAAAAGAGCATTGAATCTCTTTGAATTAATAAACCTCGGTATTATTGCTATATTTGAATTCTTAGATGAATAAATATATGACAAAAAGGAAGAAACTATTACTTATTAATCCATTTAATCAATTTAAAAGAGAGGAAATATTTGATACTAAAAGTATTTCTCCTCCTCTTGGTTTAGGAGTAATTGCTGGACTTACCCCGGATGAATGGGATGTTGAACTTATAGATGAGAATTTCGATAAGTTTGTATATCGCGAGGCTGATTTAGTTGGAATTACAGCATTGACATCTGCAGCATTTCGTGCCTATGAAATTGCTGAATTATATCGTGGTAAAGGAGTTAAAGTTGTACTTGGAGGGATTCATGTGAGTATGCTACCTGATGAAGCTGAGAAATATGCAGACTCTATTGTTATTGGAGAAGCTGAGGGTGTTTGGAAGAAGTTACTTGAAGATTTTAATAGAAATAAATTATTAAAAAGATATTATGGAGACCTCAGCGATCTTAGGGAATCAGTAATTCCTCGTCGAGATTTATTTCATAAAGACTATACATACGCAAATATTCAAACTACCAGAGGATGCCCAATGAGTTGTGATTTTTGTTCAGTTCATACTTTTAATGGTAGTAAATACAGGCAACGTCCTGTAAATGAGGTGCTAGATGAAATGGAGACCATTGATAGCGACCGTCTTTTTATTATTGATGATAATTTAATTGGTTATACAAAGAAGTCTGCAGAAAGAGCGGTTGAACTTTTTAAAGGAATGATTGACAGGGGAATAAAAAAGGACTGGTATTGTCAAGCATCATTAAATATTGCTGATAATGAAGAAGTATTAAAATATGCAGCTGCTAGTGGATGTCGAATGATTCTAATAGGAATTGAGTCTGAGAAGGTTGATCAGCTTAAGGAAACCAATAAAAAAATGAATCTTAAAATAGGCACTAATCACTATGAAGAAGCATTTCAAAGGATTCATAAACATGGTATTAGTGTATTAGGTGCCTTGGTATTTGGCTTGGATTCTGATTCACTTGAAGATATTCAGAATCGTACTCAATTTGCTATTGATTCGGGTATAGATGCCATGCAGGCAACAATCGTAACTCCAT
The DNA here is from genome assembly GCA_937901015.1 of uncultured Bacteroidota bacterium. GTDB lineage: Bacteria > Bacteroidota > Bacteroidia > Bacteroidales > F082. The sequence continues at coordinate 18,434 of CALCGQ010000338.1, forward strand.
TACCTGGAACAAGTTTGTTTAAGAGACTTGAGCGTGAAGATAGATTACTTTATACCAATTTTCCAAAGGACTGGGAACATTATCATTTTCATGAAGTTAGTCATAAACCCATTAAAATGACTCCTCAGCAATTATCTGAAGCTATGGATGAATGCTGGACTACCTTGTGGAATGAAAAAACTGTTTATCGTAAGATGCTCAAAACCTTAAAACAAACAAGAAATGCTAAAGCTGCCACATGGGCATTTGCTTCAAATACGGAACGACATAATACAGCTTTTGGAAAAGGGAAATCATCATGGGATATCGAAAGTCTACTGAAAGGAATATAGAATATTATAAAAACTGAAATACAGTATTATGAAGAGCAAAATACTCATTATAGGCATCATACTTACGATGGTAATTGGAAATTATCATACTTATGGACAATCAATTGGCACTGACCGTCCCGATCAATCTGAAGGATCAACAAGTATCCCAGCAGGTAGTTTACAAATAGAAACGGGATTTCTCATGGGATTTAATAACATTGATGGGATATCATATAGGTTTTTAGCTGGCCCTACAACCCTTTTTCGGGTGGGATTAATTAAAGGTCTGGAGCTAAGAGTATTTAATCAACTTGAAAGTGTGAAGAACATAACGAAGTCAAAAGAAACCAACGGCATAAGTGATTTACAAATAGGTGCAAAAGTTGAGTTATTGAATAAAGAAAGCATAAATACAAAAATTGCTTTCCTTTCACATTTAGTGCTTCCAACTGGGACTAAGGACTTGTCTATTGATAGTTATGGAGTAATTAATAAACTTTCTGTTTCTCATGTCCTTACAAGTATAATTGGAGTAGGGTATAATGTTGGTTACAACTACTTTGGAAACGATAGGGGAAATTTAACTTATTCTTTGGTATTTGGTTTTTCAATGACTGAAAAGCTCAGTGTTTTTGTTGAGGGATATGGTGATGTTGCCAATTTCAAGGATAATTATATAAATTTTGATTCAGGATTTACTTATCTGATTAGGAATAATTTACAATTTGATTTTTCATTTGGGACAGGTGTAAACCATTATATGAATTTTTTCTCAACAGGTATAAGCTGGAATATTGGAGGATATAATTCTGATTAACTACTTTTTTCTAAAGTTCTCAGGGCATTTATCCCCATAATTTCAATTATTAGTTCAGTGATAACAATAAACTTTTCTCTTTTTTGATAAATATTTCACACTCAGTTATATTTATTGATTCACCACATTATACATACAAGATTTAGTGGGATAATTATTATTTTTTAGAGTAAGATTACTAAAAAAAAAAATCACTAGTTTTATAAACAATTACACTACTTATTTGTTTACCCATTAGATTTAAACCTTAAACAAAATTAATAGAATGAAAAATATCTTATCTCCTTTTTCAGTCTTACTAACTATGGTCTTGATTGCATCATGTTCCTCAACTGAAAGAACTACTGCTGAGAAGTCAGATAATATGGTGGTTAAAATTAGCGAAAATCCAAATCAAAGCATTTATGTCATTAAAGGGAGTGCTTATGATCACCCTACATTAGTAGTATGGGTTGAAGATATGGAGGGTAATTATATTTCAACAATATATATTACGAAGTCATTTGCTAGCGGAAAGTATACCTACGAAATGATTGGTGATTCCACTTGGGCAAATAGGGAAGGACCATCATATCAGCCTGCCGCCTTGCCTTATTGGACTTATAAAAAGGGGTTAATTAATGGTAAAGAATTAGTTCCAACACCTGAACACCCTTTTATAGATGCCTATACAGGAGCAACACCTAAAAATAGTTTTGTTTTAGAAAATAGAACTACTATAGATTTATCAAAATATAGAATGCTCCTTGAAATTAATCAACTTGGTGATTGGAATAATTACTGGACTAATGATAGTTACCCTGAGTCTGCAGCTTATAAACGCTCAGCTCAACCCTCACTAATTTATAGTGTGGATATTGATCAAAGTTCTCAAGAATATTACCTTAACCCAATGGGACATGGAGATCCGAGAGGTGTAAGTGGCAAACTATATACGAATATCTCAACAATTACAACTGCCAAAAATATATTACAAGAAATTAAAGTGTCATTCAAACCAAGTAATTAGAAAATAATGAAGCAATATATAATTTCCATTTTTATAATTCTAAACTCATTTTTGCTATTCTCTCAATCTGCTCAAATTCACGGCAAGATTACAGATATAACTAATAATGAGCCTGTATCCTTTGCGAATGTTATCGTCACTGGCACTAATATTGGTGCCACTAGTGACTTTAATGGAGAGTTTATTATCACAGGTCTGACAGCGGGGTATGTAAAACTTCAGGTATCTTTTATCGGTTTTAAACCGGCATTTAGTGAGGAAGTTCTGGTTAGTAACAATAATATCCCATTTATTGAGATAATGCTTGAGCCTTCAGAAGAAACACTAGATGAGGTAGTTATAAAGGCCGATCCATTTGAAAAGGCCATTGAGTCTCCACTTTCCATGCAAACCATTCGTACAAAGGAAATTGAAAGTAATCCGGGGAGTAATCGCGATATAAGCAGAGTAATACAATCTTTTCCTGGTGTTGGATCTACACCTGCATTCAGAAATGATGTGATAATCAGAGGTGGAGGTCCCAGCGAAAACAGGTTCTTTCTAGATGGAGTTGAGATTCCTGTGCTAAATCACTTTTCAACACAAGGTGCTTCTGGAGGACCTGTTGGCATTATTAATGCTGACTTTATTCAATCAGTTGATTTTTACTCAGGTTCCTTTCAGGCTAATAAATACAATGCTCTTAGTGGTATTCTGGATTTCAGGCAGAAAGAGGGAAGTAAGGATAAAACTAACTTTCAAGCTGCTGTTGGTGCAAGCGAGGCTGCACTAACAATTGATGGTCCCATAGGGAAGAAAACAAGCTATATCTTTTCAGTAAGAAGATCTTATTTACAATTACTGTTTTCTGCAATCGGACTTCCGTTTTTGCCCACATTTAATGATTATCAGTTTAAACTCAAAACCGATATTAATGAGCGTAATAAATTAACTGTAATATCCATAGGGTCTCTGGATAAGCTTACTCTCAATACTGGTATTGAAAATCCAGATGAGGGACAAGAATACCTACTAGCACAGATACCGGTTAATAATCAATGGAGTTATACTTTTGGAGTAGTTTACAATAACTATTTTAAAAATGGCTATCATACTGTTGTGGTGAGTAGGAACATGCTAAATAATAAGTTTTACAAGTATCCAGATAATAACGAAGATCTTCCCAAGAACTTTGATTACAGCTCAACGGAAGCTGAGAATAAACTTCGTTATGAACTTACTTTTAGGAAAAAAGGAGTTAAGTATAATTTTAGTGCCAATACAGAATATGCCAAGTATCATAATACTACTTTTCAACAAGTATATCTAGATGATAGCTTAATTAATTTCAATTATAATACTGATTTAAATGTAGTTAAGTATGGATTTTCAGGGCAGGCATCAAAAAGTATTTTTAAAAGTCGATTGCTTGTTTCTTTAGGTATTAGATTTGATGGTAATAATTATAATAGTAATACATCAAACCCATTAAACCAATTTTCCCCACGGATTGCCTTATCATATGCTTTGACGGATAAAACTTCCATTAATGGTGGAATTGGCAGGTATTTTCAACAACCTGCATATACAACACTTGGTTTTCGAAATAATGCTGGAGAATTAATGAATCAAAATGTAGCAAAATTTATAGGTGTTACTCAATATTCATTAGGTGCAGAGCACCGTTTCTCCGATAAGATATTATTGTCTGTTGAAGGTTTCTATAAAGATTATTTTCAGTACCCAATAGATTTAATTACAGGTGCAAGTCTTGCTAACCAGGGCGCCGATTACAGCAATGTTGCTGGTGCAGCAGCTGTTACTTTTACAGGACGTGGCAAAGCTACGGGTGTGGAAGTATTGAATAGAATTAATTTTGATAAATTTACGTTACTTGCTGCATACACCTATGTAAGGAGCTTATTTACAGACTTAAATGGAGATTATATTGCTTCATCATGGGATAGTAAGAATTTGATAACCATAACCGGTTATAGAGATTTTAATAAGAATTGGAGGATGGGTCTTAAATGGCGTTATGTTGGAGGACTTCCATACACACCTTATGATTTGGAAACATCAGCAAATGTTGAAGCCTGGAATGCTAAAGGACAGCCATATCTTGATTTTGATCAACTTAACAGCCTTAGATTTGATCCATTTCATCAACTTGATGTGAGAGTAGATAAAAACTTTTTCTTTGAAAAATGGTCCTTGATGATTTATTTAGATATTCAGAATTTATATAATTTTAAGTCGGAAGGTCAGGATTACATTATTAGGGAAAAGAATCCTGATGGTAGTTATATGACTGTTAATGATGGTCAGGATTACGTATTGAAGTCCATACCCAATGAATCAGGCACAGTATTGCCTACAATCGGTATCATGGTTAAATTTTAATATGAAAATATGGTACTTGCATCCATATTATCTTTATTCAAAGGGGCTTGTAGCTCTCTGGAGGTAAACGCTACTGGCAAAAAACGTATTGGAGGGAAATACAAGAGTTTACAAAAATCAACCACAACTAAAGAGATTCAAGGAATCTGGTAATGCTAATGGTTATATAAATGAAGTCGATATAATACCTAACCCAATATTTAAAGTAGGTGATGGTAAAGTTGAAGACTGGGAAATCATATGAAAATGAAATATATCTTAAATCTTACAGCTATATTATTTTTGATAGTAATGGTAGGCTGTTCAAACACTAAACAAATGGTTAATAATCGCACTGTAGACACCTTGGATTTAGATAAGTTTTTGGGGAAGTGGTATGAGATAGCAAGATATCCTCATTCATTCGAAAAAGATCTTGTTGGTGTAACTGCAACCTACTCAATGAGAGAAGATGGTAAGATAAATGTCCTAAACGAAGGTTACAAAAATACACTGGATGGAGAGCATAGTTCTGCAACAGGCAAAGCAAAAATTAAGGACCCAAATAATCCAGCACATCTGAAAGTTTCATTTTTTTGGATTTTCTATGCAGACTATCTTGTAATGGAATTAGACAGTGAGAATTATAATTGGGCTGTTATTGGAAGTAGTTCATCAAAATACCTTTGGATTCTAAGCAGAACGCCCCAAATGGATGAAAAGGTGCTAGTTGAACTGAAGGCAAAGATTGTAGCAAGAGGTTACAAATTGGATAACCTGATAATGGTAGAGCAAGCAACAGATTAGCAGAATAATGACAAAAATTTGACACTATTTAAAGTTGTATCTTAAACCAATAACTTGCTCACCAATTTTTCATTTTAGCATTTTAGCATTCACTCATTCACAGCATGAAACTAGTTTAAGTTTGTAACTTAAACTATACTATACAACACACGAATCACCAGCCAGCCAGCCAGTTGAATAAGCTATCTGCAAATTATATCCTCCTGTTTCAGCGTCTAAATCAATAACCTCTCCCGCAAAGTATAAGCCGGATACGAGCTTTGATTCCATGGTTTTAGAATAAATCTCTTTGGTAGGTATTCCTCCGGAAGTAATAATTGCCTCTTTAAAGGATCTATGATTTGTTATAGTAAAGGGTAGGTTTTTTAACAGATGCCGTATCTGCTTTCGTTCTTTTGAACTAACCTGATGACATTCTTTATTGGGATCAAGTTTTAGAATATCTATAAATACAGGTATCATTGTAGAAGGCAACCAGTACTTAAGAATATTTACAAATCGCTTTTTACCATGTTCGTTAATATCTCTAATAAGCCTGTTATCAAGCTTTTGTTCATCAAGTGCCGGTTTGAGATCAATGGTTATCTCAACCTTACTATTATTATGTAGTTCTTCAACAACAATTCTGCTTAAGGTTAATATAATTGGTCCTGATAAAC
>CALCGQ010000339.1 GCA_937901015.1 uncultured Bacteroidota bacterium
AGATTACATAATCAATCAAAATCCCGTACATATACAATATCATATTTTGAGAGTATCTTAAAATGTTATCAATTGCATATAGACTTTGTTAATTCTCATAACATGGATAAAAGATCGTATGATTTTTTATTTTATCGTGGTTTAATTGGTGTTGTAAAACGCATACCGTTGTTTTCAAATAATCACCAATTATTAGAATATAGGGACAAGTATATTCAAAAAGCGTTAAACTTAATGAAGAACTATAAATACGATCCCAAGATTTTATTACATAACTTACAAAGAGGTATATACAAAGAATCACAATTGTCATACATTACAAATAGCTTAGTTTTTAGGGTGTTTAAATTGAATCTTGAAATCTTAATGAAGATAAGAAATGTATTTCATCAGATAAGATACACAAGTAAGAGAAATACCAAAATAGGAAAAGCTGCATGAATTTACCTTTAGTATCAATCATAATACCAGCTTTTAATATTGAGAAATATATTGGGATGTCTATAGTATCCTGTATCGAACAAAACTATGATAATATTGAAATTATTATTGTTAATGATGGATCTACTGACAAAACGCCTGATGTAATAAAAAAGCATGCACAAATCGATTCCAGAATAGTTTATCTTAATAAGAAAAATGAAGGGGTAAATTTGGCACGGAGAGATGGAGTTATTAAAGCTAAAGGTGAATATCTATTTTTTCTGGATGGTGATGATACAATTCCAAAAGATTCAATAAACAAAATGATAGAAATAGCAATATTAAACGATTCTGATATTGTTGCAGGTGATGTTGAAATCGATAATGGAAAGGGATTTTCGTCTAGTCGCAGTTATAGTAAGTTTAAATCAGGTGGTGGAATTGATTTTCTAGAGTTCATATTAAGTAATAGTTTACATTATTTATGGGGTAAGCTTATAAGAAGATCTATTTATACTGAAAATAGGATAATACAACCTGATAATATAGCTATTGGGGAAGATCAGATTCAATTATATCAAATTTGTTACTTTGCTCAAAGAGTTGATACAGTTAATACTGTAGTTTATAATTATTTATATACTGAATCGTCAGTAACTCACCGGTTTGATAAAGGAGTGTATTCACATAATCAGTTTAATTATAGTTCTGGAATCAAATTAATACAATCAGAATATGGTTTCAATAGTATTATTAACCAACAATTAAACCTTCGTTTAATTATTTCTTATCATCAAACAATTGGGAGAGTTGGCGATCGATTTGATGATTACCTTAATATGAGGAAAATTGTATTGCCTGCACTTAAAACAAACATCAAGGACTTTAAATGGCTGTTTATCAGCAAAATGCATATTGTTAAGGGTGTGTTCAGCCTAATTTTACCCAATGTGTACTATAAGTTAAGATTAATGTTTCAGTCATTAAAACAATGAAAGTTGATTATATGAAAAAGTTAAAAATCGCCTTCATTGTTCCTTCTTTCCCAAAAATATCAGAAACATTCATCTATACTCAGATAGTTGATTTGATTGATAAAGGCCATGAGGTTTCAATTATTGCATATAATTCAGGTAGAGAGAAGATTGTCCATAGTATTGTTGAAGAAGGTAGGTTGCTTGAAAAGAGTTACTTTTTACCAAGATCATGGCCAAAGCGTGTAGTTAGATCTATCCTGCATAGCATAAAGAAGATAAACAATATAATTGGCATTGTTCCTTCAAAAAACCTTGATGCCATTGAATGGAAAAGACTTGTAAATAATTTCACTAGTATGGATATCGAAAAGTGGTATTCAACTTTACCCACATTTGATATTTATCATGTTCAGTTTGGTATTATTGGAATTCCTGTGGCAAAATTATTTGCAAATAATAAACTGCCCAATAGCAAGATGGTAGTTACCTTTCATGGCTATGATTTAAATCCACTTTACTTAGATGAATGCAGAATAATCTATAAGCAGTTGTTTGATCAATCGTCTGCATTAACAGTAAATACTCCATATCTTAAAAGTCTACTAGATATAATCTGCCCTTATCCGGATAAAATAAATGTAATTCCAGTGGGTCTAAATACAAATAAGTTTAGTCCGAGTAATAGCAAGTCACCTAAAAAACATAATGATTCCTTTAGAATTTTGTTTTGTGGACGACTCATACCTCTAAAAGGACCTGACTTGGTTATTAAAATATTGAATATATTAGTGAACGAAAGAAAAATTGCCAATATTAAATTAAGTATTATTGGTACCGGACCTATGTTGGAGGAATTGATAAAATTGGTTGATGATCTAAAACTAATTAAAGAGGTTGAATTTTTAGGAGCACTAAGCCAGGAAAATGTATTGAAGGAGATGGAAAATTCAAATGCTTTTTTAATGCCAGGTATTTATGACTCACATTCCGGAAGAGCAGAAACCCAAGGATTGGTAATTCAAGAAGCTCAATCAATGGAACTACCTGTTTTGGTGTCGGATGTTGGTGGAATGAAGTATGGTATTCAGGATGGAGTTACAGGGTATGTTATAAATGAAGGCGATATTTTTGAATTTTCCAATAAAATAGAGTACTTGTTAGAAAACCTTGATGATAGAAAAAAGATTGGAAAAGCAGGACGGCGATTTGTTGTGGAAAATTATGACAGCAGCATTATTGGAGATAAGTTATTAACGATTTATAATAATATTAATGATTAGTGATTCTCAAAAAGTAGACGTTAACTTGAATAGTGAAAAGCCCTTTAATAATAGGGTTGAGAACGTTCTTTTTGTTCATCAGGGTTTTGAATTATACGGGTCAGACAAATCATTATTGCGCAATATAAAAGCAGTAAGAATTAAATACCCCGATTCAAACATTACTGTTATTCTACCACAAAAGGGAATTCTTTCAAATATATTGGAACAGGAGGATGGAGTGGAAGTTAGAATAATGCCAATGGGAGTTCTGCGTAAATATGATTTGAAGCATTTTAAATTCGGTATAATACCTAGGGTAACAACATATTATAAGCAAATTGAGCTTTTGAACCAATTTGATTTAGTCTTTATTAATTCAATTGTAGTAATTGATTTTATATTGGCATCGAGGTATTGCAAATCAAAAGTTATTATACACGTTCGTGAGATCCCTACAGGAATACAACGATACATATTTAGTAAATTGCTTAGTTTTTCAAATGCAAACCTACTATTTGTATCGGCAACAGCAAAAGAAGCATTTTCAAGTCTTTCAAATAAAAACCAAGTAGTGTTATTGAATGGTTGTAAGCCAATTAAAAAACTTCCCAAACATGATAGAGATGATCAGTATATAAATATTCTACTTCCAGGCAGAATAAATAGCTGGAAAGGACAACCTCTTCTTGTTTCTGCCATAAGTAAACTATCAAAGAGTGAAAAAGATAAAATACGAGTAAGAATATTGGGTGATGTTTATGGGAAGCAAGAACATTTAAAATCAAGGCTTATTTCATTGATTAATAAAAAACATTTAAAAGAGGTTATAGAAATAATACCCTTCACTAAAAATCCCGAAATTCACTATAATTGGGCTGATGTTGTCGTCGTGCCCTCTTTATTACCCGAACCCTTTGGTTTAGTCGCAATAGAGGCCATGAGCATTGGTAAATTAGTTATTGCGGCTCAACATGGTGGGCTAACTGAAATAATACAGGATAGGGTCACAGGTTTGTTTTTTAAACCAAGAGACGATCAGGATCTAGCTGATAAGATTTCTGAGGTTGTGCATAATAAGGATATGATATCTAACTATGGAGAAAATGGAGTTAAAGTCTTTATGGAAAAATTTTGTGATGATGTATACTTTAAGAATTTTTTAAATATCATATAAAATTGTAAT
>CALCGQ010000340.1 GCA_937901015.1 uncultured Bacteroidota bacterium
TCATCGCCAAAGACATAACTAAAGCCTCTTCTTTTGAAGAGGCTTTTTTTTTGCCTTTTTCCTAAGTTATACTAAACAAATATATTAACAGTTTCAAATAGTATAATATCTTTGTATTAATGATACTATTACAAGAGTTCCACATAAAGAAATTGTCTATATTGCTGATAACAATAATGTTATGCAGTATTACAATTGCTCAAAGTAATGACTCAACTGTCACCGCAGATACTAATGTAATTATCAGGATCGACACAACCTCATTTCAATTTGATTCCATATCGTCGGCACCTATATTAATTAATAAACCTGATAGCACAAACAGTAATAAGGATACAACTAAAATAAAAATAGACTCGTTATCGGTAACCTTTTTTGAAGGTAAAATTCAGAACCTTAAACTCAATAACTACCATTACATTGATACCAATACATATAACTATCAAATATTTAATCCATTATACAGAAATAATGGAATGTACTCTACATTGAGTAACATAGGGCTAGCTGCAAACAATCTTGTCTACACTCCTACCCTTTCTTCAGGCTATTATACCAAATTAGGCTCCTTTGATAGGTATATGTACCATAATGAAAAAGTGAAGTACTATAAACTATATGTACCCTATACAGAACTTAATTATGTATTGGCCGCAAAAAAAGAACAAAACTTTAATATTGTTTTTACACGCAGTATTTTTAAAGGGTTTACTTTTGGATTAGATTATGCCCTAAACTTTTCTCCATCAGCAAGTAGCCCCTACCAAAGAAGTGCTGCCAATGATCAACGATTATTCATAACTTCTCAGTACTATACTAATAACAAGAGATATGGAGTTATTTTCAACTATCTGCATAACAAGATTATAGTTGAAGAAAATGGAGGAATTAAGTACGATAGCGTATTTGAAAATAGTATTGAAACTGACAGAAGAGTATTTGATGTAAATCTATATGATGCTGAGAATTATATAAAGCAATCTGGCTTTTTTGTTGAACAGTACTTTAATATACTTGCACCAAAAAGCAAGAAAGATAGCATCAAAAGAAAAATTGATCCTGGAAATATCAGCTATTCGTTTAGATACAAACGTAATAGAATGCTATATACCGATGGTAACAATGATCCGTCATTCTACTTCAATAATAGTCAACAACTGGATTCAACATCTACGTTTGATTCATTAACTCAAATCCAATATGTTAATACTGTAAAATGGTCAAATATAGGTTATAACGACAATCCAAAGGATAAAATTTTCTACATGTTTTTGGGTGCATCTCACAATTATATTGAGTATGTACTACCATATGATTCCATAAAAAATACCTTATCACAAATAAATACATTTGGTGGGATTGCATTTAACTTTGGAAGAAGCTTTCATTTAAGTGGGGACGTTAATTATGTATTTGGGGATTACAACCAAGGTGATTATTCCATAAATGCATTATTAAGCCAATATCTCGGAACTGAATTCAAAAACTTTGGTCAACTAAAGTTTGGGTTAAATTTCATTAATAGAACCCCCAATTGGTATTTCAATAACTATCAGAGTAATTTCTATTCATGGTCGAATAATTTAAAAAAAGAAAACTATCTTATCATCTCGGGTTCATACAATTACAAACAATTAAGCGCGGGGGTTAAGTTTTTCACCATCAATAATTATACTTACTTAAGTGATTCGATCAGACCAGAACAGATTGATAAATCAGAAACAATGATGAATTTCTTTGTTGAAGGAACACTTCCATTAAAGAAGTTTGGTATTAATACAAAGATTGTATATCAAACAACAAGTCAACCAAATATCATAAGATTTCCTGACTTAACTGCTGTAATGGACATCTATTTTAGAACAACAATCTTTAAGAAAGCTGGAACACTTCAAACCGGTTTCCAGGTAACTTACTTCTCAGAATACTATGCAGATGCATACATGCCAGAGTTAAGATTATTCTATGTTCAAAATGATAAGAAAATTGGTAATTATCCTTATTTGGATGTATATATTACTCTTATGGTAAAAAGAGCGCGCCTTTTTGTGAAAATGTCGCATTTAAATAGCTATCTGGGAGATTATAGATATTATCTGGCACCACATTATCCGGCAAGAGATGCGCGTTTTAGTTTTGGTGCATCATGGAGATTTCATGACTAACTAATTCATTCCTCTTTCCTCTTTTACAGCATCATAGGCTGCATTCAATTCTACGATCTTAACTTCTGCAGCCTTCTTAACTTGCTCACCAAGATGACCTACTTTATCAGGATGATATTTTTTAGCAAGTTCACGATAAGCCTTTTTTATTTCATCATTAGAAGCATCAGGGCTAACTTCAAGAATCTGGTAAGCACTATTGGTATCCTTGATGAACATTGCCTTTATCGAATTATAATCAACAGTACTTATACCAAGATAATTTGATATAGTCTCAATAATATCAACCTCATTTGGATGTGATTTTCCATCAGCCAAAGCTATTCCAAACATAAACTGTAGAAGCATCAATCTCGATGAATAATCCATATATTGCTTAATCTGAGAGCTTACATCTTGAATATTATAGTCCTGTTTGATTAAGTCTCCCAATACTTTAACATATTGCGGAGCTCTTTCACTACCAAAATTTCTTGATAAAAACTGCTTAACATAATCTAACTCAGATTTTGTGACTTTA
>CALCGQ010000341.1 GCA_937901015.1 uncultured Bacteroidota bacterium
TTTATCATCTTTAATAATCATATTTAATAGCTCTATTAAATAGCAAATTTAAATAGATTTATTAAACAACCTAATGCAATAGTAATTATTTTTTTAAGCAGAAATACTGGAGAAAAGAATGCACACTATATAAAGAACAAAGCACGAGACATTCGCGCGCTGATTCAGACAAAGCAAATGCTAACTTAATCTCGTATAATTGTTTATTTGTGAGTAGGTCATACACGTGTACAACAACTTTGACAGAACAAAAAAAAGGGGCGCTTCCCAGCGCCCCTAAATTCACAATCATTAACCAAAATAATTCTAAATATTTCTAGTATCCTGAGTTTTGAGTTGCTTGAGAATTAGTACGCATCTCATCCTGAGGAATTGGATAAACTTCGTGTTTTCCAGCTACAAACCCTTGTGATCCAAGCACTGTAGATGCTTTTCCCCATCTGATAAGATCCAAGAATCTCACACCTTCGAAGCAAAGCTCCATTTGACGCTCAGTCATAATAGCTTCCATTAAATCGCCTGTAGCTACACCAAGATTAGCTCTTGATCTCACCTGATTAAGGTAATTAGCTGCAACACCGTCATTACCTGCTTTATGGTTTGCCTCTGCAGCCATAAGTAATACATCAGCATAACGCATTAAACGTAGGTTTGTACCATAATTTAGCTCAGGTACAGCACCATCAGCTCCACTGGTTTCATCCATACGGGTGCCATATTTTACGCGAATGTTTCCATCCCAGCCCCATGATTCTTCATTAGTCCAATCGCCACCCATATCTCTAAGATCTTGTAATGACATTATTGAAGCATGTTTTCTTGTTGTATCACCAGCGTCGACAAATACTTGATATGCATTTTGTTTGGGATAATTAAATCCCCAGCCACCAATAAGACCGGTTTCTCCGGCAACGAAATAATCTCCACGAGGACCTGTTAGCTGCCAAGTAATATTATTTTCCATAGCTCTATTACCACCCCACTGGAATGTTCCCCAGTCATAACCTTCTGATGTTACAAATGATGCTTCAAAAATTGATTCTACACCAAACTCTGATTCCTGAAGGAATAGAGTTGAAAAATCTGCTTGTAGCTGATATTCATTTGATCCAATCACAGCTTCAAAAGCAGTAGCTGATTCAGCCCATTTTTCCATATATAAATATGTCTTACCCAGAAGTGTGTTAGCGGCTCCTTTTGATGCTCTGAAAACATCCTCAGGTGCATATTCACTTTTCTTAGGTAAATCTGGAAGAGCTTCATTAAGATCTTTTATAACTTGCTCATATAATTCAGTTGCTGTAACAAATGGCTGACCGTATTCACTTGGTGGCGGCTCCTCTAGCATTCGAGGACCTTTACCAAACATACTTGCTATTTCAAACATGTAATAAGCACGTAAGAATTTCGCTTCAGCAATAATTTGTTTACGGATATCTGAAACAGGTTCAACGTTGTTAATTACCTTATTGGCTCTGTATATTCCAAAATAATTTGACTGCCATACAGCGGTAATAGTTGGATTACTTGCTCCATAGGTAAACTTACCTAGTTCCTGATAAGGAGGCTGATCTCCTGCATCACCACCACCTACATTTGATTCATCGGATGGGAAAGTTTTTACAAGATAAGCACTATTCCAATCACGTGCATTCATCCACTGAAGGATATCATAACTTGCCATGATTGCCATTGTTGCATGCTCATCAGTATCATAGAACAACTCTTCTGACATTTTTCCTTGTGGAGGAACATCCAAAAAGTCTTTCTTACAGGCAGTGAAAGTAATAATCACTGCAAAGATTACTAATATTTTATATCTTATTTTCATTTCTTTACTGTTTTAATTTTTAGAAGTTATATTCAACATATCGTTTGATAGTTTATAATGATAATGATAAACCAAACAATATTTTACGAGGCATTGGATATAATCCACGATCAATACCCTGACTGTTATCAGCACCTGAACCAGCTTCTGGATCCATTCCTGGATAGTTAGTAAATGTAAAGTAATCATCTAGTGATACATATACTCTTAAGTTCTGAATTTTATCTTTCATAACTTTTTTAGGTATGGTATATCCCAATTGAATTTGTCTTACTCTAACATAACCACCTTTGAATACCATTAAGTCACTATTATAAACATAAGGACTTGACTGGTCAGCCCGAGGTCTTTCGTTTGTACTTCCTTCTCCTGTCCATCTTTCATCATAGAAAAATTGAGGACGATTTGAAGTAGATCTATCATAACGGTTCCATCCAAGAAGAACATCTTGTCCGTGAACACCTTGTAAGAATACTCTTAAGTCAAAACCAGAATAAGCAAAATTAAACATTGCACCCCACATAAAATTTGGATGAGGATTACCAATATTTGTTTGATCTTCTTCGTTTATTAAGTTGTCACCATTTGTATTTGATACAATTGGATCACCAGCAACAGGATCATATCCTGCTAGACCACCGTTTGCTGCTTTATAAGCATCAATTTCTGCCTGATTTTGGAAAATACCTTCTGTTTGGTAACCTCTAAAATACCATACTGGCTGATTTAGCTCAAACCAAGTTGCTGTCCAACCTGTTCCAACTTGTGCACCTGCAACTCTATCAAGTAATGGGTTTAGATATGTAACCTCATTATTCATCCATGTTGCATTAAAGTTCATATCATAGTTGAATTTACCTTCATATTTTCTATACCCAATCTCAACCTCAAGACCTTTATTAGTAACATCACCGGCATTTACGAATGGTGCATTATTACCAACTGATGGTGGAGGTGATCCTGGAGTAAGAAGGTCTTTAGTTTTCTTCTGATAGTAGTCAATACCCAATGTAAGTCTATTGGCCAACATATGCATATCAATACCAACATCAATTTGTTCACTTGTTGCCCATTTTAACTCCGGGTTTGCAAGTAATTCTGGCTCAGCACCAGTATAGAAACCACCACCTGGCTTAGGATATTTGATACCAGAACTTGTGATAAGGGCACGGAATTGATCTGGACCTAATCCTGAAAGCATACCGTTTTGACCCCAAGATGCTCTGATTTTAAAGAAGTTAATAAAATCAACATCCCAGAATTTCTCGTTACTTAGTATCCAACCCGCACTTACTGAAGGGAAGTTACCCCAACGATTATCGCTTCCTAGAAGAGAAGTTCCATCACGACGGAAGATTACGCTAACAAGATATCTTTCATCATAATTATATGATGCACGCCCAAAATAAGAAATCATTCTATCGTCACGAAGATTACCACTTACTTTACCATCAACTTCAACATCACCATGCTCCGCAAAATTATCTCCTTCTGAGAACATTGGGCCTGAGAAAGTAGTTAAATACTTATGTGTAGATTGCTGTGATGAAGTACCCAGAACTACATCTATATTATGTTTTCCAGCAAATGTTTTTTTATAGTTCAAAAAATTCTCCCACATCCAATTATTCCAACGGTTTGTATTATCACGAACATTTGCCTGTGTATTCATTCTTTCAGAAGAGAACCAGAAAGTAGGATACCACTCATGAAATAAGCTATTTGCTGCATCCACATTAACACGAGTTGTGAATGAAATACCTTTCCAAACATCACCACCAAAAGTAGCGTAGAAATTACCCATAAATTGATCAGCTTTTGTATATCCTTTTTGGATTTCAACTTGAGCAAGAGGGTTTGCAATCTCACCTTTAACATATTCTGAAAGTCCATAATATTGACCAGAACCATTCTGCACTAAAGTATATCCAGAATTTAATGCATCCTGAGCAAATCCAGGAAGAGCACCGTCATAAACTACAGGGGTAAGTGGATCAAGCATAAGACCTGAAGAAATAATTCCACCAAACTCACTATCTTCGGTAATAGCACTTAAATCATAATGGTTATATGTAAGGTTTGTTCCAACTTTTAACCATGGTTTAATTTGCTGATTAATATTAGCACGTAATGTAAAGCGCTCAAAATTAGATTTATCACCTCCAATAGCTCCATCCTGATTTAGGTATGAACCGGAGATGTAATATCCACCTTTTTCTGTTGCTCCGCTAAATCCTAAATGATGTCGTTGTGTCATACCATTGGATTGAATTTCATCCATCCAGTTTGTATTAACAGCTGAATTTTCAGGAATTGTTACACCAACATCGGCTTCATTAACCCAATTAGCATAGCTAGTAGAATTCATTGGTTGAGTATAATTACCAATGCTTGAAGAACCTATTTGCATGTTATAAGTAACAGCTGCTGGTCTTTCTGTTCCTTGTTTAGTTGTAATAAGAACAACACCATTGGCAGCAGAAGCACCATAAATAGCAGCAGAAGCAGCATCTTTCAATACCTCTATTGAAGCAACATCATATGGCTCAATATTATCGATATTACCAACTACGGCTCCATCAACTACATAAAGAGGAGCAGAGCTTCCATTGGTACCAACACCACGGATAATAACTTTTAATCCAGCTCCTGGAGAACCTGAGTTATTTGTAACATTAACACCTGCTAAACGACCTTGAAGTGCTTCATTAACACTTGCAACTGGTATTTCAGCAATTTGAGAAGCATCCATTTTAGAAATAGCACCAGTAACGTTTGAACGTTTCTGTGTACCATAACCAACTACTACAACCTCATCAAGACCCACAACACTTTCTTCGAGGGTCAATTTTATAACCTTTCCAGGCTCAGCCACAAACTCGTTTGTTCTGTAGCCGATCATTGAAAAAGAGATAGTAATGTTTCCGTTCTCTGATTGTAAACGAAACTTACCATCAATGTCAGTAACTGTACCGTTACTGGTTCCCTTTTCAATTACGTTTACACCTGGCAGGGCTTCACCTACTACATCGTATACCGCACCGGTGTATTCAAACACTTGCTGAGCCGATAGAGAAGTAGTAATACTTATCATCAGCACTCCTATTATAA
>CALCGQ010000342.1 GCA_937901015.1 uncultured Bacteroidota bacterium
TGAGATCTCAGGATACACTTACTATTATGCAGTATAACCTACTCAATTATGGTAACTACACAAGTTATTGTACAACCGAAAATAACAATATCGACAAAAAGGATTCTTGCTTAAGAACAATAATAAATCATATTCAACCAGATATTTTTGCTGTAAATGAAATGTCAAAATCAGAGGATATACAACAACGGATGCTTGTTAATAATCTAAATATTAATGGAATAAATCATTACCGAATGGCTGATTATATCAATGTTGCGCAATCGTATCTTGTAAACCAGCTATATTATAATTCTACAAAACTAATTCTTCATTCTCATACAATTGCTCAAAGCCATATTCGAGATATTGATGTTTATAAACTCTATTACAGATCAGATGATTTGAATGAAGGAGATACTGCTTTCATTGTTTGTGTTGTGGCTCATCTTAAGGCAGGTAATAATAGCAGCAATGCAGCTGTTCGGAGTTATATGGTTCTTAATTCAATGAATTATTTGGAAGGTGTAGATAATTCAGCTAATTATTTATACATGGGTGATTTTAATGTTTACACCAGTGATGAAGAAGCTTATCAGCTACTTCTTAACCCTGATTCGGAATTGAAATTTTATGATCCAATTGATATGCCGGGTGATTGGAATAATAATTCCACATATAGATTTATTCACACACAATCAACGCATGCTAATCAGAATGGATGCGCATCACATGGTGGTATGGATGACAGGTTTGATCAAATATTAATCACCCAGAATATCTTGGATGGAAGCAAAGATGTTCAATACATTACTGAAACATACAAAGCCATCGGACAGGATGGTGAACATTACAATAAGTCGATCAATGACCCTCCATTAAACCAAAGTGCACCACAGGAAGTTATTGATGCATTATACGGTAGTTCAGATCATCTGCCCGTTGTGCTAAAGTTACGGATTGATAAAACATTGGATATCCATGAAAATGTAAATGATATTTTTACTGAAATAAACTATAAAAACCCATTTTCAGATATATGGAATCTTTCGATTATATCATTAATAAGATCTGAGTTAAGAATTGAAATTATGGATATTTCAGGAAAAGTAGTTTTTAGTGAAAGTAGGTTTGTTGTAGTTGGAAATAATTCATTTGAATTCAGGTTTAGTGGCTTAAATTCAGGATATTATATAGTGGCTTTTACTGATAGTAAAAATAATATGGTGGTAAGAAAACTAGTTAAGTATTAGTCTGAACTGAGATGGATAGAAGATCACTTAAAGCTTAATGGTTTTTCTTTTCTGGTTATAGTGATTGATCCCTTTTTCTGTGGCAATACTAGTTACAAAGCTATCGAACATCTGCATAAATAATGTGCCAAATGAAAAGTCTTCAGGAGGGAAATTTTCAGGGTCATGTAGGTCGAGTAATCTGCTAATATAACGCCTTGCAACAAGCTCAATACTAACGTCATCACGATAAAATTCTTCTCTAATTCCTTTTTGAAGATTCACCTGAATCTTACCATAGATAAAATCAATTCTTTTTTTAAGATGATCTTCATATATTTTAGGGTGGAGAGACTTGTACTCATAAGTAACAGAAGGGCTTAGGTTGTAAAATTTGCCAGCCATCTCTTTACTAACAGTGAAAAGTATATCGATAGCATCGTAATAACCATCGAAATCATGATCAACAAAAATTATCTCAAACTTATTTCTTTCACTTTCCAGAATACACTTAACAAGTACTTCATCATTATCAAAGTGCTTATCTAGTAATTCATTGGAAAAATCGGGATGGGATCGAAGTTTATCCAATTTTATAGCGCAAATACCTTCTTTATTGGCAAGGGCCCTGATACTGTCAATAAACAAGCTAAGTTCTTTTGTCATAGATATAACAAATAATTGGAATTTTGCACAAAAGTAGAAAAATACGGATAGATTCGTAGTTTTTCAGGAAATTTTATTAGTCCACCATAATCATTTTTTGTTTTTCCATAACTTCTCCTACCTGTAATGTATAATAATATACTCCTGATGGAATACCATAATCAGATGCCACAAAGTGTTTTAAATATTTTCCTGCTTCAACATTTTCATTATCAATTAGAACTGCCAAAACTCTTCCATATAGGTCACTTACGGATAGTGTTACTAATGCTGGCCTTCTGATTTTATATCTCATGTAGGTTGATTCTGTAAATGGATTTGGATAATTCTGTTCAAGGCTAATTGGTGCTTGAACTACCGGTTCTGCCATATCAGTAGTTACATCAATAATAGCTGTCCAAATTGACATGGTGGTACCATCAGCGCGAGCCCAAATTGGCCTGATTTTCCCGTCATGAGCGGTAACATTTGTATAATCACCAAAGAACACACTGCTATTTGGTTGGAATGGAGTTTCACTAACTTTTATGTTTTCAAATGTATTACCACCGTCTGAAGATCTTGCTATATATACATCAGTTAGAGTGTTGTCATAATCTCTTCTATCATAAAAAACGAATATCAATTCACCTGTGGTTTGATCAATAGTCATCCATGTAAAGAATTGTTGTTTACCAGGACCGTCATCATTAACTCTAATGGCATCGCTCCATGTATCACCACCATCAGTTGACTTGGCTATCCATACATCAGTATCATCACCACCATTCCTCTGATCGGTCCAATTTACATATATTGTTCCATGGTTTTCAGTTCCGCTGATGTCACAGCATGTTATGGGTAATCCATTGGCACGATAGATACCCGGAATATCATAATCCCAACCACCTGGTTGACTATTTATGAAGATATCTTCATCAAGCCATGTATCTCCGCCATCTAGCGATCTATCAAATACGATGCCTGCTGGCCCAGCCCATGCAACATAAATCTCACCATTCGGGCCCATTGTTGGTACAGCACCTTCTGTTGTTTCATCGCTATCAATACAATTACCTGATATTTCATTTATTTGAACAGCATCGCTCCATGTTTCACCGGCATCAGTAGATCTACTATAATGGATATTACTAAATTTTGAGGCGCTACCGGTACCATATTCATCGAATTGAGTCCAAGTAACATGAATGGTGTTGGTAGTACTATCAACAACTGCCCACTCCTTATCTTGTGCTTTTGTACCGTCCAATCCCATGTATGTACCGCTAGTCCATATGCCAGTATTAAAATCATATTTTTGAGATACAATACGATCTATCCAACTTCCATTTGCAGGATTTGCAAGGTGGAGGAAGTAGAAGTCACCTGTGGTATCCACAAGAATGCAAGGGTCGCCCCATACTCCATATTGAGGTGAAGAAAGTGTTCCCATGGTCCATGTATATCCACCATCATCACTTACATAGTATTTATTTAGATTTGAGCCAGCTACTATTTGATCAGTATTTTGAGGATTCATACAAATTGAAGGTTCACTCACTGATGCTCCAAGTTCTGAAATTTTCACATTTGTGTATTGGCCAAAGCTAATATTTGATAACAGCAGTAAAATTAATAATAATGGTAATGGGGCATATTTTATTGATTTCATGGCGGTAGTTTATTTGTTGTCACTAGTAAGACAATAGCCTATAGTCATAAGTTGTTTTAATCTTTATAATTTTAATGATCACCTCTGATTTTAGGACTGTTGGCAACTTTCAAATCGATTTGCTTTTCGGTTCCGGCAATAATACTTGTAATCGTTAAATCACCTGTAACATTTACTGAAGTTCGTAACATATCGAGAGGTCTGTCAACTGCAAAAATAAGT
Organism: uncultured Bacteroidota bacterium; assembly: GCA_937901015.1. Taxonomy (GTDB): domain Bacteria; phylum Bacteroidota; class Bacteroidia; order Bacteroidales; family F082. The sequence goes on from CALCGQ010000342.1 coordinate 3,751, forward strand.
GCAATTCCTTCTGTGGGGATTCCTACAGCTGTAAGTACAATAACAAGCATTACCATTCCGGCACCTGGCACTGCAGCTGAACCGATTGATGCAAGAGTTGCAGTTAAGACAATTGTAAGCTGGTCAGCGATACCAAGTTCCATTCCGTAAACTTGTGCAAGAAAAACAGCTGCAACAGCCTGATATAAGCTAGTCCCATCCATATTGATGGTGGCTCCCAGAGGAAGAACAAAACTTGCAGTTTCATTGTTGATTCCTAGTTTCTCTTCGGCCGTTTCCATTGTTAGTGGAAGAGTTGCTGCGCTAGAACTAGTTGAAAAGGCGAGTAATTGAACAGGACTTATTTTTCTGGCAAATTGAGAATATTTAAGTTTTGTAAAGAGTTTAAGAATCGTTGGGTAAACCACAAAAATCATAATTAATAAACCAATAATTACAGATAACCCGTAAATACCCAATGCGGCAAACAATGACATTGTATCGGCTGGATCATCGCCAGCGATATCAACTATTAAAGATCCAAGTAATGCAAATACTCCATATGGCGCACTTGCCATAATTATATCTATGATTTTAAGAACAATGTGATTTAAACTGTCAAAAAATTCTTTAACTGGTTTTATCTTGTTTTCGGGAAGCATAACCATTGCAATACCAAACAGCAAGGCAAAGAAGATCACCTGCAGCATTTTAGTATTATCGGTCATGGCACTTACAATATTTGATGGAATTATATCTACCAAAAATTGTAGTGGTGTATTTTGTCGAAGTTGCTCGGCGGATGATTGTTTTTCTGCAACATTTTCAGAAAATTTTTGCTGGAAAATGGCAGTTTTCTCTGGTGGAAATACTTTTCCAGGATTGGTAATATTAACCACAATAAGCCCTATGGTTATGGCTATTACAGTGGTAAGTATATATAAAATAATGGTTTTAAATCCTATTCTTGATAATTTAGAAATATCTTTAAGATTGGAAACTCCACCGATTAGTGAAACCACAATTAATGGAACCGCAATTAGTTTTAACAGGTTGATGAATATTGTTCCCCATGGTTTAATGTAATAATCTGTAAACTGCAGCCATCCAGTGTTTATTGCCAATAAGCCCCATGCAATTCCTAGTAGCATTCCAATTAATATTTTCCAATGGAAGGCGATTTTACGGATTTTCATATTATTTGTTATAAATTTGT
>CALCGQ010000343.1 GCA_937901015.1 uncultured Bacteroidota bacterium
GCCTGAATATACATTAGCCATTTTGTAATTGAAAAGAATTTACGCCAGTGTGCAGATGCGGATTCATCTTTCATTAACAGTTTCATTAAACTGAAAATTACACTGAGTGTTAACATGACCATAACTAGCCACATGATTCCGGAATGTGAATGTTGTATTATTTTGTACATATTCTAATGTTTATATTTATTGCAAAATAATGAAATTTCACAATACAATCGTCACTATTTAGTACAATTCTAAATAAAAATGAATAAACGTGTTTAATTTCCATAAATCTCTGAATTGGTTGCTTTTTAACAAAACTAAAATTGCATATATTACTAAAACGATTTAGTTTTGTTGTGATGAAAAAATCTATGATACATTAATAAGTATTGCAAATGACCTTCATTACAAACCAATCAAGGTTGGCTGAGATATTATCCAGCAACCAAATTTTTAAGGACTATCCATCCATGGAAAACTCTTAGTTTTGCAGATCAAAACCAATGTTTTTATGAGAATCATATTACTAACAATATTATCAGTTATTTTCATTTCAGGCTTTGCCCAGATGAATGCTGGCCCCGATCAGATAATATGTGTTGGTGAAACAACAACGTTACAAGGAACCGGTCCTACCAATTATACTTATGAATGGACCTCTATTCCAAATGACCCTACCATAAGTGATCCCACATCATTAACACCTACTGTTCAACCAGACATAACAACTGACTATACCCTTGAAGGAAGATCTGTGGGATTCCAAAATCTTGTGGTTAATGGCCATTTTGAAAGTGGAAATATGGGATTTACCAGTTCATACATTTTTAGCCCAGGGCCAAATGGTCTTTGGAATGAAGGTACTTATGCCATTACCGATGATGCCAGTTATAACCATAATAACTTTTCTTGTAATCAGGATCATACCAGCGGAAGCGGAAACTTTATGGCTGTAAATGGATCAGGTAACGCAGGGGTTGTGGTTTGGTCAACAACCATAAACATCACTCAAAATACAGAGTATGAATTTTCAACATGGGTAATGAGTTTGTCTCCAACCAGTCCTGCAATATTGCAATTTCGAATAAACAATGTGCTTATGGGTGAACCATTTCAGGCTACAAGTTCAACTTGTCAGTGGAATATGTTTTTTGAGCAATGGAATTCTGGAGTAGCAACAACAGCCGAAATTAGTATTGTAAACCAAAATACTGCCACAGATGGCAACGATTTTTCCCTTGATGATATCAACTTTTCAAAGGTTACTTATTTCTATGATGAGTGCACGGTTACAGTTAATACAATTCCTACTTCTGACTTTGATATGATCTCACAATCATGCTCTGCGGATACTGTTATTGTTAATTATTTAGACACACCATCTGCAACAGCAATATACAATTGGGATTTTGGAACCGCAACCGTTGCAAGCGGTACCGGACCCGGACCATATGAATTAGTTTGGCCTGATGAAGGTTTAAAAACCGTTTCCCTATATGTAGATGATGCATGCCTGTCGGAGACAACAGAAAAGACCATAGATATACTGCAGAGTCCGGTGGTAAATGTAAGTGCCAGCCCTTCTACAATTATGTATGGTACAACGACAACATTACATGGTTCAATGACAGGAAACTCAGGTGAATTAGTATTTGAGTGGAATCCTTCGGATAGTATACAAAACCCATCAGAATTACATCCTCAAACAAAACAATTAAGGCAGACCACATTATTCACATTTACATCTAATAACTTAACCAACTTGTGTAGCGCAAGCGATACTGTCACTGTTCATGTAACTGGTGGCCCGTTGGAGATCCTTTCTGTTTCAGCAAGTCCCGATACCATTTGTTCCGACTTGAGTACCAGCATAAGTATAAATATTGTTGGGGGATCAGGGAGTTATATTTCAACATGGAGATCCGAACCACCAGGATTTAATCATACAGGGTCTGAAACAACAGTTACAGTTTCTCCAACAGAAACAACCAAATATTTTGTAACTACAGATGATGGTTTTAGTCCTACTCCCGAAACATCAGTAGAGGTTGTTGTGCTACCTCAGATTGAAGTAATAAGTCAGCCTCATGATACATTAATAGCTATAGGTCAAACTGCAATATTTAGTGTGGAATCAAACAATCAATTATCATTTCAATGGCAGTTAAGTGCCGATGGAGGATCTACCTGGAATGATGTAATTGATAATGCAATATACAGTGGATCACAAACAGCACAGCTGATTGTCAGCAATGTAACAACAGAAGTAAGTTTTTATCAATACAGATGTTTATTGGAAGGAGATTGTGATCCCGTGAATTCGGTTGGAGCTGAGCTAATTGTAATCGATTCGCCAATGTTTATTGGTAATCTGGAAGATGTTAT
>CALCGQ010000344.1 GCA_937901015.1 uncultured Bacteroidota bacterium
GTTGAGCGTGATGAAAGAAATGGGAAGAAGTATTTTAAGACATTTTGTATTAAGAAAAGTGAATGATACAATGATTGAATGAGAGAATGAGCGAATTTAATAATGCTCAATTATAATAATAGGGTAGTAGGATTTGAAAGAGAGTTAATCAATAACCAATTATCCAATTAACGAATGACTAAATAAATGTCTGAACAAACGAAAAAGGTAGGATTTATAGGATTAGTGGCGATTGTATTAGGATCGATGCTTGGTGGTGGTGTTTTTAATCTGCCGTCGAATATGTCGGAAAGTGCGGCGTTAGGGGCTGTGCTGATTGCATGGATTATTACTGGAATAGGAATGTATTTCTTGGCTCAAACCTTTAAGATATTGAGTGATACTCGTCCTGATTTGAGCTCTGGTATTTATTCTTATGCGGCTGAAGGATTTGGCAAATATGTTGGTTTTAACTCGGCATGGGGTTATTGGTTAAGCGCTGCCATTGGGAATGTATCATTTGCTGTACTGCTAATGCAGGCATTGGGGTATTTCTTTCCTGTTTTTATCTCAGGGAATAATTGGGAATCGATACTAGGTGGATCCATATTAATATGGAGTATGAATATTCTTGTTAGAAGAGGTGTTAGCGGTGCTACCATATTAAATATCATTTCCACAATTGCAAAGTTGGTTCCGCTGTTTTTATTTGTAATTGTACTATTATTTGTTTTTAATTGGGATAAACTCACATTTGATATCTGGGGCGATCAAGCAGGTAATCTAGGTGGATTGCCAGACCAAATAAGGAGTACAATGTTAGTTACACTATGGGCATTCATCGGTATTGAAGGAGCTGTTGTTATTTCAGGAAGGGCTAAGAATTCAAAGGATGTTGGAAAGGCTACTTTTATTGGATTCCTAGGTGCAATAATAATCTATGCTGCCATTAGTATATTCTCATTTGGAGTTCTTAATCAAGCAGAGCTTGCTGGATTGCCCGATCCATCAACAGCATATGTTATGAAGGCCATGGTTGGTGATTGGGGTGCAATGGTTCTGAACTTAGGTGTGATTGTTTCAATACTTGGGGCATGGTTGGCATGGACAATTATGACCAGCGAGGTTCCTTCAACAGCTGCTCATAAAGGAGTACTTCCAAAAGTACTTGGAAGATATAATAAAAATGAATCGCCAGTTGTTGCATTAACCCTTACAAGTATAATAATGCAACTAACATTGATATTCTCAGCATTTGAAAAAAATGCATTTCTGGCGATTATTAGTATTTCAGGATCAATGATACTAATCCCTTACGTATTGAGTGCGATGTTTTTGTTTAAACAATCAACAAGTAAAAACGTACTTAAAGAGTTTCCTCAAAAACTTAAAAGAAAAGCAATTATTACTGGAGGTGCTGCAACAGTATATGGATTCTGGCTTATTTATGCAGCAGGATTGAAATATATATTGCTGTCAAGTATCTTATATTCCCTAGGTATTTTTGTATATCGAATAGCATGGAAAGAAAAGAAAACACATGAGGCATTATTTAAGCCATATGAGAAGATAATCGCAATAATTCTTGTAATATCAGCAGTAGCATCAATAATAATGATGTTATCAGGACTTGCTCCGGTTGATAATTTAGTTCATTGGTTCCAACATCATATTGTGGATATAGAAAACTTGTAATATGGGGTTTAAAACTAAAGTTCTTGAATGGCTGAAAAGATATCTTGTTGCTGAGATAATAAGCACAACACTTTCTCTTGCCACAGCATGGGGGATAATGGAAAATACTTCTGATAGAGTGATGGCAGCTTTTGTAGGTTCTGCAGTGGCATCACTATCATTTTATGGAGTAATCGCAATTGCAGATGTCAGAAAAAGTTTAGCTATCCATAGGTCAAATAATGAGCGATATAAGATAAAGTCATTTTTGATAGATTTCAGAAACCTGATTATAGAGTTTGGTCCTGCGGAAATATTAGATGTTATTGCTGTTCGACCATTCTTCATGTACCTTATTCCAAAACTCACAGGTGAATTTATACTTAGTACCCTAGGTGGGAAAATTATTGCTGATGTTTTCTTTTTTGCCCTGGCGATTATAATGTATGAGCTGAGGAAGAAGCATCTGGACTAGATAAACAAAATCTAAAATTGTTCTTTTCGATATATAATTAAGAAACGCTTATTTTTCTTTTCCACCAATACCACATTAATACAGTTCTGCCGGCCATAAATAAGTTCATTGCAAACCAAAGTGCATTATTTCCCCAATATCCTGAAGTAAGATAATAGGTAGGCAGGAATATAAACAATGATGAAATTATCATAACATTTCTCATTTCCTTGGAAGCAGTTACTCCCACATAAATTCCATCCCAGATAAATGCAGCAGTACTCGTTATTGGGATAAGGATAACCCAAATACTATATTCTTTGGCAATTTCTCTGAGTGTAACATTATTGGATAGGATACTCATCATAAAATCAATACCAACCATATAAAATAAGCTGGTTGCAATTGCAGCTCCCCATCCCCAATAAAAGAGTTTACTAATGGTGTTGTTAAGTAGAGACTTGTCTTTTGCACCAGTAGCTTTTCCTGTAAGTGCTTCTCCGCCAAATGCAAAGCCATCTGCAAAATAGGAAAAAATAAAGAAAAATTGAAACAGTAAGGTATTGACTGCTAGTATATTATCGCCAAGTTTGGCAGATGTATTTGTGAAGAAGGCAATTGTTAGTAATAATAATAAAGTTCTTATAAATATATCAGAGTTGACTCTGAAAAATCTAGTAATTGCTTTTGTTTGAAAAATTATTTTTACAGAGAAGAACTTAATATATCGTCTGTATTGCTTTAACATAAAGAATATCGCCAGAAATAACCCGCTGTATTGTGCAATTACGGTTGCAAGAGCAACACCATCAGATTTCATACCCAGTACAAGCACGAAAAATAAATTAAGTCCAATATTTACAACGTTAATAACCAATGCTATGATCATTGGAACCTTAGCATTTTGAACTCCCAGGAACCATCCGAAAAATGCGTACAACCCTATTGTTGCTGGTGCTGCCCATATTCTAATGTAGAAATACTCCTGAGCAAGTACTCTTACCTCGTTAGATCCGTCTAATATTAGAAATGAAACCCATTGGATTGGATATTGAAGTAGTAATAGGGATGCAGCCAAACCCATTGCTACAAGCAAGGATCTTATGAGAACTAGTGATACTTCATCTTTCTTTTTTGCTCCCCATGCTTGTGCAGTTAGACCAGTACTTCCCATACGAAGGAAGTTAAAACTTGAATAAATTACATTGAATATTATCGCACCAATTGCAATGGCACCAATAAAGATCGGATCATTAAGTTGGCCCATTAATGCCAGATCCACAAGTCCCAATAAAGGCACAGTAATATTTGTGACAATATTTGGTATTGCCAGTTTGAGAATATCTTTATTTATGGGGGAGAATCTCAATGGTGAATGATTGAATGATACAATGAGTGAATGGTAAATTAGTTAATTAGATAATTGGAAATTAGTTAATTTGATTAGTAGATTATTATCATTCAAAGACCAAAGACCAAAGACCAAAGACCAAAGACCAAAGACCAAAGACTAAAGACCAACGACCAAAGACCAATGACCAAAGACCAAAGACCAATGACCAACGACCAATGACCAACTTACTTCTTATGCAATCCACATTCCTTAGTTTCAGGATCTTCCCACCACCAACGGCCGGCTCTAATATCTTCGTCTGGTTCAATTGCTCTGGTACAAGGTTGACAGCCAATGCTTGCAAATCCTTTTTTGTGGAGAGTATTTACAGGGATACCCTTTGCATCAATATAATCAAGAACATCACTTTCTGTCCAATGGATTAGTGGATTTATTTTAATCATATTATTGCTTTCGTCCCATTCCACAAGTTTCATATTTGTTCTGGTAACAGATTGGTCTTTTCTCAATCCTGTAATCCAGCCTGATAATCCATCCATGGCTCTTGATAGCGGCTCAAGTTTCCGAACCCTACAGCATAGTTTTCTACTTGCCACATCCTCATAAAATAGGTTTATTCCTCGACCGTTAACCATTTCTTCAACCTTGTTACTATCAGGAAAAAATACATTAATAGTAATGCCGTATTTTTTTGAAGTTCTATCAATTAAATCATAGGATTCAGGAAATAATCGACCAGTATCCAAGGTGAATATATTAGCTGTTTTATCTATCGAAGAAACTATCTCAGTTAAAGCCTGATCTTCAAGTCCAAGACTTGTTGAAAGTGCAATTTTATTGGGAAATTTTTTGAGAAAGAAGTCTATAACATTATGTGGGGAAGAACCTTCAAGTTCCTCATTCCATAATTTGATTGTCTTTTTGTCCATAACTGTAAATAAAAATTATGGCAAATATATTGAATCTTACGATTAGTTAAAGGAAAGATAAACAATGATGTGGTGGGCTAGATCAACTAAGTTATTAATCCTCCAATTAGCTCATTAACGTCTGTAATACCATTGTTTATGCAGTATGCTTCAATCTCATCAATTATCTTAATGCTTATTTGAGGGTCAATAAAATTGGCAGTTCCAACCTGAATAGCTGTTGAGCCTGCAAGCATAAATTCAATTGCATCCGTTCCGTTCATAATACCACCCATTCCTACAATCGGTATTTTAACAGCATTATAAACCTGCCATACCATTCTTAGTGCAACTGGTTTAATGGCGGGACCGGATAAACCACCAGTAATTGTTGAGAGTACAGGCTTCTTGGTAGCTGCATCTATGGCCATACCCAATAAAGTATTTACAAGAGAAACACTGTCTGCGCCAGCACCTTCAACACCTTTTGCTATTTCGGTAATATCCGTAACGTTGGGTGAAAGTTTAACAATTATGGGTTTATCATAAACATCTCGAACAGCTTTTGTTACTGCTATTGCCGATGGACAGCTTACTCCAAAGGCCATGCCACCTTCCTTTACGTTTGGACAAGAGATATTTAGCTCTAGACCGTTTATGCCTTCTACTCCAACTAGTTTTTCAGCCACAGCCACATAATCTTCAACAACTGAACCATTTATATTTGGAAATATTTCAGTGTCCCATTTTTTTATTCTTGGGTAAATCGTATTTAGAAAATAGTCAATTCCTTTGTTCTGTAGGCCAACAGCATTTAGCATTCCGGAAGGAGTTTCCGCCATGCGTGGATAATCATTTCCTTCTCGATTATGTAATGTTAGGCCTTTAACAAATATTCCTCCAAGTTTATTTAGATCGATAAAATCTTCAAACTCTTCGCCAAATCCAAATGTTCCGGAAGCTGTAGTAACCGGATTTTTAAGTTTTAGCCCTGCTATATCTACATTTAAATTTACCATTTCAGATCTTTAGAGTTAAAAACAGGACCTTCTGTGCAAACACATTCATTACCTCTAACTGTAGGTGTTACACAACATAAACATGCACCAAAACCGCAAGCCATCATATTTTCCAATGAAGCTTCACATACAATATCGTTTGATTCTGCGATTTTTGATACGGCCTTCATCATTGGATCAGGACCACAAGTATAGATAATATCAAAATCGGTGATATTATTGAAAACACTATGTTGAGTTACTAAGCCTTTTTCTCCTAAAGAGCCATCTTCTGTAGTCACAAGAACATTACCATGTTTTGCAAACTCATCTTGAAGTACTATGTCTTCACTTGTTCTGGCTCCAAAAAGATAGGTTACTTTTGAATTTTTCTCCTTAAGTTCTTCAGCCAATAATGTAAAAGGAGCAATACCTGATCCTCCTCCGATAATTAGTGCATTTCCAGACTCAATGGAGTTAAATGAGTTTCCTAAAGGATATACTATGTCAACTTTACTACCATTATCAAGGGCGCCTAGTTTGATTGTCCCTTTTCCAATAGCCTTTATATAAAAGGATATAGTATTGTTTTGGTGATCAACATCATAAACCGAAATTGGTCTTCGTAAGAAAACATCAGCAGCATCAGGGACCTTAATCTCAGCAAAATTACCTGGTCTTATTTCCTCAATATTTGATTGACTTCCCAATACCAGTAAATAACTGGTAGAATTTAACCATTGGGTCTCTATTACCGTAAAGTCCTGTACTCTTTTCATTTTTCTATTCTTCAGGTTTTTCTTCCTGTTTTTCTTCTACTACTGTTTCTTCCTCAGAATTTTCTTCTGATTCTTCCTCAGCATCTTCAGAAAAATCAAGAAGATCTTTTTCAAGAAGCAAATTAAACCAAGTGAATATTTTTTTAATATCACTTACATAAACTGCATCTCTGTCATAATCAGGTAATATAGCTGAAAAAGTAGCCTTTAGTGCCTCTCCGGATGTTTTCTTTGGATTGTCAACTGCTTTACCTCCAGTATGTTCATTTATGTTTTTAAACACCTGCTCAAGTGCTACATCTTCTGTATCAGTATAGATGCTGATCTCCTTTAGGGTGCTTACTCTATCATGTGCAAATGATGGAATCTTTTTTCCATCTAACAGTGATTCAACAATTAAGTTGTTTTTAGCTTCACCAACCATTAGGTAAAGTCCTGGTTTGCCTGATATTGATAATATTTTACTTAAATCCATATTATATTAAAATTTGTGCAAAAATAATATTTATAACGAAGGAAATAATATTGATATTCTTTTCTGATCAATAATTTTCACTTAGTTGGTGATTCTATGACTAGACTTCTTACTAGTTGGTTGCAAATAATAATTTTTAAAATGGATTTAGTTAAGGCTGAGGTTACAATATTATCTGCAAACTGATATGTTTTATCAATTATAGAGATGTCTAATTTTAGTTCTGTTTTATGGAATATTAGTTACTTTTGCCGACTAATTTTTATTCAATATGAAATATATAAATCTATCATTGTTAGTCACTTCAATATATCTGCTAACATCCTGTGGGTCAGGAAAAGTACTTACCCAAAAAAAGACTGACGCTGATACCTATTTTCTAAACAAAGATTATACTAATGCACTTACACAATACAATGCAATCATAGATATCTATGAAACAAATGATAACTCTTCTGAGTGCCCAGTATATACAAAAGCGGGAATATCAGCTTTTGAAGCAGGCGATGAGAAATTAGCAATTAAATATCTCAAGAATGATGAGTTTTCAAACTTTAAGAAAGAAGAAACATTCTATTATTTAGCTAAAGGTTATGATAAAATTGATAACCTTTCTTTAAAACTCATGGCGTTAAAGGATTACATTAGTAAATACCCAAATGGCAAGTATATTAATGATGTAAATGAGCAATTATTCTATACTTATGTTGAAAGTGAGAACTATCAAGATGCACTTATTTTATGGCCAGTAGTTTCTGGGCTAAAGCCTGATAATAAACACCTATTGCAGGCTTATTTTGATGTTAATAAGGGACTTAATAATACAAACCAATGTAATGATATTGCAATTGATATGTTGGAACTAGATCCTAATAATGTAGTTGCCTTGGAATGGTTTGGCAAACAATATTATAGAAAAGCAGAAGATCGATATCAGGATGAGATGAAAGCTTATGATAAGAAAAAGACTAATAAACAGTACAAGATATTACTTAAAGCTTTGGATATTGTTACCGCTGACTTCAAAAAGTCTCTTGGTTATTTTGATAAACTGTATTCAATAAATCCCACCCCGGAATACGCTAACTATTTAAGTCACATATATAAGCGACTAAGTGATAAGAAGAAAGCTGAGTATTATAAGAAACTTGCTGAATAGCAGAGGGTTATTTCCCCCTTACATCATTAAATCAATACCTGTGTAATTATCAGGAGTTATTTGCTTTAACTCATCTTTAATATTGGATGAAATATCTAAACCTTCAATAAAAGCAGCAATTGACTTCCTTGATATTTTCTCGTTGGTTCTGGTCAATTCCTTCAATGCCTCATATGGATTGGGATAATTCTCACGTCGCAGTATAGTTTGAATTGCTTCGGCAACAACAGCCCAGTTATTTTCAAGGTCTTCAGCAAGTTTAGCTTCATTAAGGATTAGTTTGTCTAAGCCTTTCACTATGGATTTTATCGCTATCAAAATATGACCAATGGGAGTTCCAATATTCCTTGTTACTGTAGAATCTGTTAAGTCACGTTGTAATCTTGAAACGGGAAGCTTCTCAGCAAGGTGAATTAGAATAGCATTTGCAATACCCAGGTTTCCTTCAGCATTTTCAAAATCAATGGGATTAACCTTATGAGGCATGGCTGATGATCCAACTTCTCCCTTTTTTATTTTTTGCTTAAAATAATCCATTGAAATGTAAGTCCAGATATCTCTACTAAAGTCAATTAGGATTGTATTAATACGACTCAGCGCATGAAAATATGCGGCAAGGTAGTCGTAATGTTCTATTTGTGTAGTTGTTTTCTGACGATGTAATCTAAGATCTTTTCTAACAAACTGACAGGCAAAACTCTCCCAGTCTATATTTGGGTAAGCAACCTTATGAGCGTTAAAATTTCCTGTTGCTCCTCCAAATTTACCTGAAAATGGAACACTATCAAGCATCATCAATTGGTTCTCGAGTCTCTCTACAAAAACATATATCTCTTTTCCTAATTTTGTTGGTGATGCTGGTTGACCATGTGTTCGTGCAAGCATTGAAATATCTTTCCAGTTAAATGCCAACAGGTTAATTTTTTCCAATAATTCTTCAAGAGCCGGGCGAACGACATTCTTATTAGCATGTTTTAATGAAAGGGGCAATGCGGTATTATTAACATCTTGTGATGTTAAACCAAAATGGATAAATTCTTTATATTCAGATAGTCCCATTTCTTCAAAGCATTCCTTGAGGTAATACTCAACAGCTTTAACATCGTGGTTGGTAGTTTTTTCAATTTCTTTAATTGACAGAGCATCTTCTTCTGTGAAAGATTTGTAGATATCACGAAGTTTGTCATTTTTTTCAGTTGGAAAACTGTCCAATCCTGGCAATGGAATATTGCAAAGGGCAATAAAATATTCTACTTCTGTTTGAACTCTGTACTTAAATAATGCGAATTCTGAGAAGTAAGGTGTTAACTCTTGAGTTTTATTTCTGTATCTGCCATCGATGGGAGAAACTGCTGTAATTGGTCTTAGTTCCATTTTGATATTATTTGAACAGCAAAATTACTAATTACTACAAATAATCAATAAAACTTAGCCGTGATAATATGCTGTTGTTATATTGACTAGAAAGCCTACTATTTAAGACATGCAGGCATTAATAACCTGTATTTCATCGATTTGTGATATAATTCACAGTTAAAAAAACGATCAAGTTATTTTGATTGTGAAAAAAAAACTATACTTTCGTTTGTTTAAATTGATTCTAAATAAGATTTTTAATGTCGAGTTCCACTCAAGTACGTCCAAAATTTAAGTTTCATTCTGATATAAATACTGAAGGTATAATTAAAGAGATTGGGTCATTACTAGAATCTACCACTAATGTTGACGGTAAAATAAGAGATAACTATATTTACTTGAAAATACCGGAAAAAGATCAGCATTATTGGTCGCCAGAAATGCGTATTTCCTTAAAGGACAGTGAGGGCGACAAGGGATCGCTTGTTAGTGCTATGGTTGGACCTACCGGTAAGGTTTGGGCTACATTTATGGTGTTTTACGGATTGGCAATTATGGTTTTGATATTTGGTGGTTCATTTGGAATTTCTCAGTGGTTACTGAATATTGATTCATTTTGGATTTACAGTATTCCCGTTTCAATAGTGCTGTATGTTGGCATAATTATAGCAGCAAAATATGGACAACGACTTGGTAAGGAGCAGCATTTAACTCTTAGATATTTTCTGGATGAAGCAATAGCACAAGCTGAAAATAAAGCTTCCTGATGCACATTTAATTCTTTTTGATCTATCTTGTATAATGAATTTGTAGCCAGTTATATTATTACTTTCATATTACTTGAAAGTTAATCTTAGCTCAAGAACATCCGAAGTTCCATTATCATTGTCTGACACTGCGATAACATTTAGTGCTTTCCCATTGCTTACAACATCTGGTTTATTTATTACTGAGATACTCTCTAGTTTCTTTCGCAGAGGCTGTTCATCTTTGGTGAGTAATGCTGATATATAATTTCCGGATGACATATTCTTTAATGAAATATAACCAATATAGCTTCCCAATACTTCACCATCGTTAATCTCATCACCTGTATCCTCCATTGAAGCAGTAAAGATTATTCCTTCTTTGTTTGGGTGTAAACAAGCACCTGAAAAACCTGATGATACACCATTGTAGACAGGAAGATCAAACCAGAAAATTTCAATGGTTGGCATTTCTGATTCATTTCGTAAATAGCTAGTGAATTCATTATTTCCAATTCTGATTATGAAATTCTCACTCACATTGCCTCTATGAAAAAGGAATGCATATTCTTTTGAAAAAGTTACTCCTTCAATATTAATTTCATTTTCTGCAGGAAGTTTGCTTAGATTCTTAATTTTCTCAAAGAGTGGACGAATATTTTTAGCAGTTATTCTCTGGGGAGTATCTATATTAAGAATATAGGCGGTGTCGCGCGAATTTGTTAAGGATCCTGAAGAAACAACCACAATATCATTTGAATTATTGGCAGTGTTTATTCCAATACATTCAAAATCAGCTTTTAGATATTTTGGAGTTCTACCATTAACCATTGAATCAATGTTCGATAGCTTAATTTTGTTAATAATACCCAGGTTTTTATCTAGTATGTATAACCATGGTGTATCATCACCAACAATATAATAATTGTTATTAAAATACTCAATACCAGAAGCTGAAGAAAGATTAGGTAAATGCGTAATGCTAGGATTAGATAACTCAATAATATCTAACCTGTTACTTTCACATGAAAAGAGAATTACAAGTAATAATATGAGACTGAGTAGTATTTTTTTATGTTCCATTGTGCATTATTAAATTCTATCAATTAAAGCAAAGTTACTATTTTGAAGTTTAATAATTAACATCTGATTTGATAAAGGCACGTTATTTGAGGAAGTGATTCAGAATAACAGCATTTTAATTAATTATATTTTAATGAGTGAAGAAAAAAAGAAATTTGTTTTTGCCTTGATCATTCCTACAAGTTTGGTATTTATAATTTGGGCCATAAAAGTTATTGAGTATGCATTCAATGTTGATTTATCCTTTTTAGGTAACTACCCGCTTAAGTTAAAGGGTATTATGGGTATTGTTTCAATGCCTTTTGTACATGGTGGGTGGGATCATTTAATGGCAAACACGGTTCCATTGTTTGTTCTGGGCACTGCTCTTTTTTACTTTTATAGAAGCATTTCGTTTCGAGTATTTTTTGGTATTTGGATATTATCCGGAGTGTGGGTTTGGTTTGGTGGTCGGCCATCATGGCATATTGGAGCAAGTGGAGTTATTTATGGATTATCGAGTTTTTTATTCGTAAGTGGGCTAATCAGAAAGGATTCTAGATTAGCTGCTTTGGCCTTGATAGTGACCTTTTTGTATGGAAGTATGATATGGGGAGTATTCCCTGATTTCTTTCCAAAGGAGAAGAATATAAGCTGGGAAGGTCATTTGGGAGGAGCTATAGGCGGTTTAATAATGGCATTGTATTATCGTAATTCTGGTCCGGTTCGAAAACAATACTCATGGGAGCTGGAGGAAGAAGCCGAAATTGAGGATGAGGAGAATGCCTACTGGAAAATCAGGAAATAAAAAAAGCGCTACTGAATTATTCAGTAACGCTTTTGATAGATATATTTTTTCTTACTTATTCATACGAGATTGTAATTCCTCAAACACATTTCCATATTTTCTAAGAACCCTGTCCCATTCACGATAAAGTTCATCACTTTTTACACTGGTTCCTGGATTTCTTGATTCTTCACTAACAAGCTTAATCTTGTATGTAAGTGGATCTGTATCACCTAGTTTCACAATCATACGTGTACGAATTGTATTTTGTTTAAACGTTTGGATTACCCATGAAGTTCTTAAGTATCCAGTTTCTCTGTCAGTTACTTCAATTACATCAAAATATGAAGTAATAATCATGCTTATCAACTTCCATGCATCTTCTTCTGACTTAGTTGTTTTAAGTTCAATGTCAATATTTGCGATGTCTGTTTGAATAGATGCATCATAAGCATCGTCTCTATTCATTTCAACATAGTAGGTTTTTGGAGGAGCCGCACTGTGCTTTTTATTACAAAAAGTGATAGTTTCTTCCAGATATCCAACCTTTACAACTTTAACCGTTACGCAACTATTATTAAGTATTAATACATCGGCTTGACCTTTACCCATTACTTTTCCATCAATATAGATTTCAGCGTCAACTTCTGAAGCACTTAGCTTAACTTTCTTTTTACCTGCAAATGCGTCTACTGAAAATGCAGTACTAAGCACGAATACAAGTACAAGACTTAACAAAGTGAAATTTCTTTTCATTTTAGAATAATTTAATTTTAATTTTCTTGAATTATGGTACAAAGATATCAATTATTGTTGATTCACATCTATTAAATATTATTTAGACTAAATAAGAGTAGTGAATTAATTAGTCATATTTATGTGACATCCTTAATCTTATGATCTAAATCATAAGACGTATTAGGAGCTTAAATTGAATTTTTCAGGATACTTTGCACCTTTATCGCGATAAAATTCTTCAATCTCTTTTATGTCTTTTTCCATATCACCTGTTGGCCAGAACGGAGGCCCTACACCAGCAGCTTTTCTTTTAAAATCGATATACGATAACAGTATTGGAACCTTAGCCTCAACTGCAATATGGTAAAATCCCATCTTCCAGCGCTTGCTGAGTTTTCTTGTTCCTTCAGGAGCTATTCCTAAAAACATTGGATCACGTTCTCTGAACATTTTGGCTATTTGAACAACCTTGCTTGTTGCCCGACTACGATTTACAGGAATTCCACCTGCTTTTTTTAATAAACCACCCAATGGCCAAACGAATGCTTCCTTTTTAATAAGTAAATTAATGGGTATTTTGTGAATCCAACAGTATAACCTTCCAATATAGAAATCCCAGCTACTTGTGTGTGGTGCAATTAAAAATACAGCTTTGGTAATTCCGTCCGGAACTCCTCCTTCTTCTTTCCAACCGAAAAGATAGTAAATAAGCTTTGATAGAGACTTCATAGATTTAGAATTATAGTGGTCACTTTAATAAATTGACATAAACTTAATAATTAAGAAGCAGGTTTACTTTACTAACTAACTCCTTAATATTTATTGGCTTTTCCAATGCAAAAGTAGCACCAAATTTAAGTGCATTATCT
>CALCGQ010000345.1 GCA_937901015.1 uncultured Bacteroidota bacterium
TTTTGCACTAACAACGTCGAAACCGTTATTATTTAGGGCTTCAATAGTATGAACATTTCTTCCATATCCAATAACTTTGCCCGGTTCTAAAGTGAAAAAGTTTGCTCCACTTTGCCACTGTTCACGTTCCATAACAGTACGATCATTATTACCTCCACAAAATACTGGTTCCAAATCCATTCCAAGTTTTCTTAAACATACAAGAATGTTTTTTTCTTCTTTAATACTTATAACTTTATGATTATCAATAGTAATATGGATTGTTAAATATTTTGTTGCATGGATAATCAATGGTTCGAAAATCATACACTTATCTCTGTCTAGAAAGGTGAAAACCATGTCCAGGTGAATAAATGATTCAGGTTTATATGGCAGTTCTTGAACAATCACATGATGGATACCTGGCTTTGATTTGTAATGTTCAATAACTGAATCAACTCCCTGTGTAGATGTTCTATCACCTGTTCCTATGATAGTTATATCTTCACGGGCAACAATAACATCTCCGCCTTCAATGGTTCCTCTTCCTGTTTTGTCATATGCAAGAACAGGACTAACTGTTTTTGCTTTTAACATTGGATGATGCTTAAAAATGGATTCCATTATAAGTGTTTCTCTATCGCGCACACCATTTGCCATTTTTCCAATCATTACCTCATTACCAACTGAAAAGCTTGCATCTCTGGTAAAGAAAAAATTAGGTAATGGATGTAAACAATAATGCTCGTTATCAAGAAATCGGGTAAGGTTATCCTTTTGCATCTCAATACCTTGGATTAATTGCTCCGCAAGTTCTTTATCATTAATACTATTAATAAAGCTACAAAGATCTTCTTCGTCAGCATGCTCATGTTTACATATATGTTGAAGAAGCTCATTTCTGTGCTCTTGATTTTTAACGACATCATAAAGGAGGTCACTTACTTCAAAAACATTGGTAAATTTCTTAAGTACTCCAATGAAATTATTGTATTCAGGTAATGCTACTGAAAGATTTAGAATATCACTATATAGAGCTCTTTCAGCATTTTCAGGAGTCATATTTTCAACTTCTGCTCCCGGTAGGTGAACAATTACGCCATCTAATTTACCAATCTCTGAATTGATATTAATATCCAATTTTTGCATAATGCAAAATTAAATGTTTTTGGGTGACGGGTCAATAAATTCATAACAATTTCCCATAGTATTGAGAAATTTGATAAAGTCAGAATAATTAATTACTAGTGATGCAGTATTATCGTTGGGATGAAAACTTATTTTATCTGCCTTTTGCAGCTGTTCATCAATGAAAAGATGCACATGGTGTAGTTCATCATTTATCAATCCGAAAGGAGATACCGAGCCTGGTTTAACCCCTAGAAACTTCATAAGCCTTTTCTCCGACGCGAAGGAAAGTTTGCCTTGTTTTAATTTCTTCTCAAGACTATGAATGCTAAATGGTGTTGTATCTTTAATAATTACAAGGTAGTGCTTCTTCCCTTTATGATTTCTGAAAAATAAGTTCTTACAATGGTATGAATCAATATTTTTCCAATAATTAAGGGCTATTTCAATTGTATCCAAAGGTGGATGCTCATATATATCATAACTAATATCCAATTGACTTAGTTTGTCAAATACAGCAGTTCTATTTGTGTTTTGTGACATGGTTTGGGTAATTGGTTGTTGGATAATTGGTCATTGGATAATTCGTCATTGGATAATTCGTCATTGGATAATTGGTTATTGGTAATTAATCACCTTCTAAAGACCAAAGACCAAAGACCAAAGACCAATGACTATTCATCTAGTCAATCCAATCAGCTATAAATAAGTTTGTGTTTTTAGTTCCACCATTATTCCTATTTGATGAAAAGATTAGTTTTTTGCCATCATATGAGAACATCGGGAAAGCATCAAAAATACCATCATATGTGATTTGTTCTAAGCCAGTTCCATCAATATTAATCATGAAAAGGTTGAATTCAAATCCTCTTTTAGAAGCATGGTTAGAACTGAAAATTACTTTTTCTCCAGAAGGGTGGAAGAATGGTGCCCAGTTTGCTTTTCCAAGTTTTGTAATCTGTTTAAGATCACTTCCATCCACATTACAAACATATAGCTCCATATTTGTTGGTTTAACCAAGCCATCTTTTAACAGGTCTTTATACTCTTTAATTTCAGCTTCCGTTTTTGGTCTGGATGATCTAAAAATAAGTTTTGTACCATCAGGAGAAAAGAATGCACCTCCATCGTAACCTAGTTCAAATGTAACTTGGTTTACATTGTTACCATTAATATCACAGGTATATAGCTCAAGATCTCCCGTACGATCTGATGTAAATACAATCATATCTCCATTAGGAGAAACCGTAGCTTCAGCATCATATCCTGGTCCTGAAATTAGCGTGTCAACAAGGTTACCTTGTAGGTCAGCTATGTAAATATCAAAGTCAGGATAAATAGGCCAAACATATTTACCATCTTCACGACGTTCCGGATCAGGAGGACACTCATCACCGCCAGATCTTGTGGATCCATATAATACTGTGGTGTCGCCTGGCATAAAATATGAACAAGTTGTTCTGCCTAGTCCATTACTTACAAGTTTTGGCATTTCAGTTTTCATATCACCATCACTAAATGGGAAAACATATATTTGATCACAAACACTTCCCCAGCTAGGTACTTTTCCTTGAAAAACGATCATTGAGTTATCAAAGCTAAAGTATGCTTCAGCGTTATCGCCACCATCGGTTAGCTGCTTAACGTTAGCAAGATGCTTCTCTTGTTGGTAGTGAATCGTAGTGTCAGGTGTATCAGTTGTACCATGATCGTGGTTATCGCCATCATGAGAATGATTATGACCATCGCCCATGCACGATGTTAAAATAATAAGTGAGATGAATGCTGGTAATAGTTTTAATAATTTCATATTAGTTTTAGAGTATTTATTTGAAGCGCAAAAATATCAATTTATGCGTTCTATTAATAAAGAATTTAAATAAGGGTCTAATAATTATCTTATTTGTTCAAAATCTTGTCCTTAAGATATTTTCCAGTATATGAACCTTTACATGAGATAATATCTTCAGGTTTTCCTTCGAATGTTAAATTACCACCACCGTCGCCACCTTCGGGTCCCAGATCAATAATCCAGTCAGCTGATTTAATTATTTCAGTATTGTGCTCAATTACAATAACTGAATGGCCAATCTCAATTAGTGAGTTTAAAGAAATTAAGAGTTTGCTAATATCATGAATATGTAACCCTGTTGTTGGTTCATCAAAAACGAATAGAGTAGGGGATTCATTTTCACCTTTTGAAAGAAAGAATGCAAGCTTTACCCTCTGTGCTTCTCCACCACTAAGTGTGTTAGATGGTTGCCCCATTCTTAAATATCCTAGTCCAACATCGGTAAGAGGTGTAATTTTTTGCACAATTTTTTTAAGTGTAGAACTTTTGATATCAGTAGAGCTGAAAAACTCAATTGCCTGATCTACAGTCATATTTAGTACATCGCTGATGTTTTTGCCGTTATATTTAATATCCAGAACTTCTTCTTTGAACCGACTACCATTGCATGAATCACATTTCAGAAAGATATCAGCCATAAATTGCATTTCAACTTTAGTAACACCCTCTCCCTCACACTGTTCACATCTGCCACCAGGCACATTGAATGAGAAATAGCCAGGTTTAAACCCCCTCAATCTTGAAAGTTTTTGGGAGGCAAATAGAGTTCTAATGTCGTCAAATGCTTTTAAATATGTTGCCGGATTTGATCTTGATGATCTACCTATTGGGTTTTGATCAACATATTCAACAGCTCCAATATTATTTAACTCTCCCTGTACATAACCAAACCTACCTGACTTCCCTCCATAGCCTTCAAGCTTACGTTTAACAGCTGGATAAAGGATATCCTTAACCAAGGTTGATTTACCTGATCCACTAACTCCTGTGATAACAAGCAGTATATTTAAGGGTATCTTAACAGAGATGTTTTTAAGATTATTATGAGTGGCATTTATTATCTCAAGATAATTTCTCCAGTTTCGCCTTCTATCAGGAATTTCTATTTTTTCTCTCTCAGTAAGATATAGAGCAGTATAACTTATATCATTGTCTTTGAGATCGTCAAAAGTACCCTGAAATACTAGATTACCACCATGTTCGCCAGCATCTGGACCTATGTCAATTATTTGATCTGAAGCTTTTATTATTTCTTCATCATGCTCAACTACAATTACAGAATTTCCAATATCCCGTAAACTGTAGAGCACTTTAATTAGTCTGTCAGTGTCCCTTGGATGTAGGCCAATGCTTGGTTCATCAAGGATATACATTGATCCAACTAGGCTACTTCCCAAAGAGGTTGCAAGATTAATTCGTTGCGATTCACCTCCTGATAATGAGTTTGATAGCCTGTTTAATGATAAATAGGATAAGCCAACATCAATAAGGAATTTCAACCTTGTTGTTATTTCCAATAATATACGTTTCGATACCTTGGTTTCATAT
Source organism: uncultured Bacteroidota bacterium (assembly GCA_937901015.1). Taxonomy (GTDB): domain Bacteria; phylum Bacteroidota; class Bacteroidia; order Bacteroidales; family F082. The sequence goes on from CALCGQ010000345.1 coordinate 4,508, forward strand.
TTATCTAGTTTCAATTGGGAGAAAAAGTCAGAAGCTTCATCGAGCTGCATTTGTACAATATCACTTACATTTTTTCCTCCAACTTTAATATAATTGGTATCCTTTCGAAGTCTGGTACCTTTGCAGTCAGGACAAACAGTTTTACCTCGGTATCGTGATAACATTACCCTGTACTGGATTTTATAGGTTTGCTCTTCCACAGATTGGAAAAAAGCGTTTATTCCTTCAAAATATTCATTACCTGTCCAAAGTAATTCCTTTTCCTCGGCTGTTAATTCGAAAAATGGACGATGTATTGGGAAATCAAACTTATATGCATTCTTAACCAGTTGTTCTTTCCATTCGCTCATCTTCTCACCCTTCCAACATGCTACAGCTTCCTCATAAACCGATAAGCTTGGATTAGGAATTACCAGGTCGGGATCGATTCCTATTATAGATCCAAACCCTTCACATTTTTTACATGCTCCAATTGGATTGTTGAAAGCAAACATATTTACAGAAGGCTCTTCAAATTTAATTCCATCAAGTTCGAATTTATTTGAAAACTTTTCTTCAATATTAGAACCATCAATTTTATAGGAGATATAACAATTCCCATTACCTTCATAGAATGCTATTTGTGCAGAATCGGCAATGCGTGATTCCAAATCCTCATCATCTCGATCGATTCTAATTCTGTCAATAACAAGAAAACATCTATCTGTCACCACATCGTTACCAACAGAATCGATAATATCTTCAATACGGCTAATGGTGCCATCTCTTAACACTCTATTAAAACCTTGTTGTAATAGTATTTGTAAATGCTGACTAAGTTTTCTTCCTTCTAATACATGCAGAGGAGCATAAATTATAACATCAGTTTCCTGTTGCAGATTTACGATATGATCAACAATATCTGTTATTTTATGCCTTTTAACTAGCTTATTAGAAATTGGTGAATATGTGTTCCCAATTCTAGCATAAAGCAACTTTATATATTCATAAACCTCAGTGGATGTCCCAACAGTTGATCTTGGGTTTCTACTTTTAACTTTTTGTTCAATTGCAATAGCTGGAGCTATGCCAACAATTGAATCCACCTCTGGTTTGTCCATTCGTCCTAGAAATTGTCTGGCATATGAACTTAAACTTTCCACATATCTTCTTTGGCCTTCAGCAAACAAAGTATCGAATGCCAACGAGGATTTCCCTGAACCAGATAGACCAGTGATTACTACAAACTTTTTTTTAGGTATTGAAACACTAAGGTCTTTCAAGTTGTTAACCCTTGATTTAGAGATGTGTATATGGTTATCTTCTTTGTTCGTCATCTATGTAATCATCGTTATTTTGGGAAAAATTGACTACAAAACTAGAACTTTATTTGCTTTTGGAAGTATAATCGCTATATTTGCATATTGTTTAACTAACCAATAGGAGAAAGATTATCGAATAGAACTCTACCTTTTTTGTTCAATTAACATAAAATAGGTAATATGGGTTTAGCAGCTATTAGTGAAAAAGAACTTATTAGAAGTTTCATTAACGGTAATCACTCCAGCCTCCAAACTCTTATCGAACGCCATCAAAACAGACTGTATTCGTACATCTTCTTGTTGGTAAAAGATAAGGCATTGGCTGACGATATTTTCCAAGACACATACGTTAAGGTAATTAATACTTTAAAACGTGGTACCTACAATGATGAGGGTAAGTTTATCCAGTGGGTAATGAGGATCGCTCATAATTTGGTGATTGACCATTTTAGGAAATCCAAAAAAGTCCCTACCGTTGATAATTCTCATAACGATTTCGATGTATTTGATACTATCAGGTTTACTGATCCGTCAATTGAAGATAAACTCGTTAAGGATCAGATACATTCTGATGTAAAGAAACTTCTTGACTATCTTCCCGAAGAGCAGAGAGAAGTACTTTATTTAAGATGTTACTCTGGTTTGAGTTTTAAGGATATTGCGGAGCAAACTGACGTAAGCATAAATACAGCTCTTGGAAGAATGAGATACGCAATTATTAATATGCGGAAAATCATTGAGGAGAATAAGGTAGTACTTACTGCATAACAAATTTTTTATAATTGTTTTGTTGAAAAAGCAGATAATCAAGCTATTAATAATCTGATTTGTTATTTACATTGAGTCAATTGTGAATATGCGACAATAAATTAAGATAAGAGGCGTTAATTATTTAATTAATGTTTAACTTATGGTTCGCGTATGATTAAATTTACTCCAAAACAACATCAGGATTCCCTTAAAACTAAATCGGTTGAAACTCGGCATAGAGTACCATCTGAACTAACAATAAAGTTCATTATGGGCTATGGAGCTGCACTTCAAGTAAAAAAGTCAAAAAATGTAGGGCAATTTGATATCCTGTTAAACTAACATGTTTAAAAATACACTAAAGCTGTAATGGAATTCCGTTACGGCTTTTTTTATTGGAAAAAATTAACCTATTGTAGAATTAATTATTTCTTTCACCTTTGACTCATTATCCAGAATATCCCTAAGAAGTTTGAACTGAGTTCTTGTTCTAACAAGATTATGATCGGCATAACTTATTTTATAATACTTGCTTTCTTGTAAGAAATCAGTTAAAAATCTAATGCCCTGGATATATACAATCGAAAGGATCCCGGGAAGAATATTCTCTTTTTCAAGAGATGTTAGGTTTCCTTTTATTTCATTGAAATAGCCTTCACACAATGCTGTAAAGTGGTCAATGTTGAAGTTAACGAGAGTTAGATCCTTTTCATCTTCAACAGCCATAGATGTTGTTGAACGTGCCATATCCCCAAAATCGAACATTATGGCGCCTTGCATAACGGTATCTAAATCAATAGTATACCCCTTTTGTGTATCTTTTGAAAATATAATATTTTCGAGTTTTGGATCATTGTGAGTTATTCTAACGGGCAGGTTACCAGATAGTAATAATTGTGAAACTGTATTAGCTATATCTATGTTGTTTAATGCAAATTCAATTTCTTTTTCTGCTTCAATCTTGAAAGCATTATTACTATTTTTTAATACATCATAGAATTCCACAAGCCTTCTTTCAGGATTGTGAAAGTCTACTATGGTATCTTTAAACGATTCAGGTTTCATTTTATTTAACATGGCCTGAAACCTACCCATTGTGGTTCCTGCCATTTTTGAAACCTCAATTGAGGGTGATATAGAATAAGTTATGCTGTCATCGATAAATGCACATACCCGCCAAACTTTATTTAAAGAATCGGTAAGGTGGTAATTTCCAGATTTATCCGGGACAAAAATTGGAAAAAATTTACCTTCAATTCTTTTTTGCCCAGTATATGAGATCAGTTGAGCATAGTTGGAAACTAGATTTGGAGTATCAAATACTTCCGAATTCACACTTTGAAGGATATATTTGTTATGTTCTGTGACAACTAAATATGTATCATTGATATGGCCCTTTCCATATTCATCAATACTTATAATTTTCTCATCATTGATGAAGTAATAAAATATTGTATCAAGATCTTTCTTCATCTAATAACTAGTAAATTTAACTTTCCCAAAGATTGGTTGGATAGTTTCCATCCTTAACAAGCTTGCTAACTTCCCTAATGGTAGTTTCTTTGTCTTCCTGATACGTAACACCAAACCATCGGTCGTTGCTTGTGAGCATGCTAATTGTAGCTTCTTTACTATCAATAAGGTCGTTGGCAACAGTTGGAATATAAAACTCTGCTTTTAGCTCACTTGACTTCTCCCTAATGAAAGAAATAAAGTCTTTTTCGAGTTGTGTAAAGAAGAGAGGGGAGAATCCCCAAAAGTTCATGGAAACAACAGATTCTCCTGGGATCTTTTCTGTTACCCCGTTATCTGTGTAAACGATATCATTATCTTTATGCATTATACTTGTTCGTTCAACCACATCAGTTAGAAATCCATCTTTAGTTTGACAAACCCCCCTTGAAACACTTCCGTTTTCAGATAAAGTATTTTTAAGTTTATACCCCACCATGGCATATGCAGATGAGTCTACTTTAGTATCTGAGAGGAATCTTCCAAGTAACTCAAATGCACTTTTTCCATAAAAATCATCGGCATTAATAACCGCAAAAGGCTCTTTAACAGTATCTTTTGCAACTAATACAGCATGACCTGTTCCCCAGGGTTTTATTCTGTCAGGATTAATTTCAACGCCATCAGGAACTGCACCTACTTCTTGTAATACATAATCTGTTTCAATTTTACCTGCAAGACGGGATTCATAAATTTCTTTGAATTCATCCTTAATTTTAGGGTTGAGGACGAATACAACTTTACCAAATCCAGCTCTTATTGCATCAAAAACAGAATAATCGATAATGCTCTCACCTGAAGGACCAATTTGATCCATTTGTTTTACTCCTCCATAACGACTTCCGATACCGGCTGCTAAAATTAATAGTGTGGGTTTCATATGATTATAATTATAAATGTCAATAAAAAATATATTGCAATATATGAAGATTAAGAGACCTAAACTTTATTTAGATTCATGAAATATTAACTAAATTATTAATATCTTTATTGTTAATTTCACTCATTAATCTGAAACTCTGATTCTGAATCCAAAAC
>CALCGQ010000346.1 GCA_937901015.1 uncultured Bacteroidota bacterium
TCAGCTTCTTAAGACCTATAAATGAATTGCAAATTGCAAAGTTGTTTTCAAAATTTGAAAAACACTATGATTCATTTAGGAGTTGCAATGTTGGAAGTAAAGTTGATAGTTGGTGTGGGCAATGTTCAAAATGTATGTTTACATATATTATATTGAGCCCCTTTATTGAAAGAAATAGACTAATTGAGATTTTTGGCAAAGATATGGCCCAAGATGTATCTTTAGCTGATATCATGGATGAGTTAACCGGGATATCTCCAGTGAAACCCTTTGAGTGCGTAGGAACGCCTGAAGAGGTTGTTGCTGCCTTATCTAAGTATATAAGTCTGGAAACCCTAGATAAAAATATTGATTTGGCTATCGGTCGGGATAAGTTTCATAGACTCATAAACGATTATAATAATGAGAATTTAGTGCCAAAAGAATTTGATTCAATTCTAAAAAATGAGCTTAATGATTAATCTGCTAAAATCTATTTTTTCTAATAATCAAGAGATAGTCGTGCTTGGATTTGGTAAGGAAGGAAGGTCTACTTACAACTTCATTAGAAAGTGTTTCCCAGCCCAGAAATTAAGTATTGCTGATACTAATTGTTTATTGGAAGATGATGAAATATTTACAGATGATAAGAATATAGTGTTATTATTAGGAGAAGATTATCAGAGTACATTATCTGATTTTGATATTATTATTAAGTCACCTGGAGTGAAGATTCATGATAAAGATCCCAAACTTCAGGATAAGATAACTTCCCAGACCGACCTATTTTTGCAATGTTATGCTAGCCAGACAATTGGGGTAACTGGAACCAAAGGGAAGAGTACGACGGTAAGTTTAATTAAGCATTTTCTTGATGCGTCAAATTGTAAGTCGGTTCTTATTGGAAATATTGGAGTACCTGCATTTGATATAATAGATAGTATTGATAATGAAATCACAATAGTCTATGAACTATCAGCCCATCAACTTGAATATTTGCATTGTTCACCTCATATTTCAGTTTTGCTAAATATTTTCCCAGAGCATCTTGATTATTTTGATTCTTTTAAAGACTATTCTTATGCTAAGAACAATATTCATAGATTTCAAAAGCCCAATGATATACTGATTACAAATGATGCGTTGATTGAGAATTCTCAACAATCTGTTAAGGTTATTCCATTATCAGTAGAAAAACAGATATTTAATATTAATTATAATCCATTGCAAGGAAGCCATAATCTATATAACATTGATTCTGCTTTGCATGCAGTAAAAGCTGCCGGTGTTAATACAGAAATTGCAATATCATCCTTGGATAGCTTTGTTGGGTTATCTCATCGATTGGAGTTTGTTGGAGAATATGGAGGAATAAAGTTTATAAATGATAGTATTTCAACTGTCCCAGAGTCAACTATTGCTGCGATTGTTGCTCTCAAGGATGTTGATATCCTTATACTTGGTGGATTTGATAGGGGACTTAAGTATGATGAGTTAGCTGATTTTCTTGCTTTGTCAAATGTGAAGATGTTTATTTTTTTAGGTAAAGCTGGAGCAAGAATGTACAAGCTTTTAGTTAGCTCTAATAGTAAGAGTTTTATTGCAAAAGACCTTGTAGATGTATTCAGAATAATTTCAACAGAGGTTGATACTGAGTCAACATGTTTATTATCACCTGCTGCTGCAAGTTATGATCAATTCAATAATTTTGAGCATCGAGGTGATATGTTTACCAGTTTGGCAAGGAAGTTCAGTAGGTGATCCAAAATCATTCAGCTGTCCTGATTCATTTGTGTTTGTTTTTCTTAGTTTTGTATTCTTCTGAAAAGAAAAAACAGTTATGCTAAAGTCATTATCCATAGTTAATTATGCATTAATTGAAAACCTTGAAGTTGATTTTGAGTGTGGTTTTACAGTAATAACTGGAGAAACTGGTGCTGGTAAATCAATTATTCTTGGAGCATTATCACTAATTTTGGGTAATCGTGCTGATTTGGATTTGTTGAAAGACAAGAATCGCAAATGTGTTATTGAAGGAGTTTTTGATAACGCTAGATTAAATCTTAGGGATTTTTTCAATGAAAATGATTTGGACTACGACACCAATACAATCATTCGTAGAGAACTACTCCCTTCCGGAAAATCAAGAGCATTTGTAAATGATACTCCTGTTACCTTGAAGCTAATTAATTTTCTTGGTAATAAATTTGTTAATATCCATTCTCAACATCAAACACTTAAATTATCAGATGCTTCCTTTCAGTTAGCTGTGCTTGATGACTTTTCTAATGAGCCTAAGATTTTATCAGATTATCATAGCCTTTATGTTGAATATAGTTCTTCGAAAGCTAAACTTGAGAGTTTAGTTGAAGCCAATGATATAGCAATAAGAGATCAGGATTATTTTAGATTTCAATATGATGAGTTATATAATGCAAAACTTAGTAAGGATAATTTCTTAGAACTTGAAGAAAAAGCAGCTATACTTGAGCATTCTGAAGAGATAAAAGTTGCTTTATCAGAAGCTGAGTTTATTATTAATGATAGCGATACTTCGCTACAGGATAATCTTCAACTTTTAATAAGGTCATTGGATAAGATTACAGGTTTCTTACCAAAAGCAAGTTCCCTAGTCGAACGACTTACCAGTTTGATGATTGAGATGGAAGATATTGGGAGTGAAATTAGTTCATTAAATAATTACGAGGATTTTAACCCAGACGAATTACAAAAGACAAATGAAAAGTTAAGTCTGATCTATACCTTACAGAAAAAACATCATGTAAATAGTGTTGAAGAGCTAATACAAGTTCGTGAGGATTTTGATAATAGATTGCAAAATATAGATAATCTGGAAGATGAGATTAAGAGAGTTAAAAATGAACTTACAAAACTTGAAAAGCTTATCACCACAAGTGCTAAGAAGCTTCACGATCTCAGGATTAAAGTAAGTCATAGTTTATCCTCTTCAGTAATGGAAGTGCTTCACAAGCTTGGTATGAAAGATGCAAAATTTCATGTCCGGATTGAAACAATCGAGGGGTTTACAAATACTGGAATTGATAAAGTGCAGTTTATGTTTAATGCAAATCTTGGTGTTGCACCCGGAGAAATTAGTAAGATAGCATCAGGTGGAGAATTGTCAAGACTAATGCTTGCCATAAAATCATTAATTAATCATCAACAACTTATGCCAACAGTGATTTTTGATGAAATTGATACAGGTGTATCAGGTGACATTGCTGGGAAGGTAGGCGGAATTATGAAAGATATGTCAGATAATCATCAGGTTATATCAATTACACATCTGCCTCAAATTGCAGCAAAATCTGATAATCATTTCAAAGTATATAAAACTATGTCGAATGGAAGTACCATTACGACAATTGACAATTTGAATAAAGAAGAAAAAATTACTGAAATCGCAACTATGTTAAGTAGTGAGAAAGTAACAGAAAAAGTATTGAGCGTTGCAAGAGAAATGCTAGAAGGGTAGGTCTCAACTATTAATTATAGCTTCCCGAATCTGGTCGATAAATTACCCACTTCTTATTAAAACCCAATTCATGTGATTTGTAGGCTTTTTGATCACTGTCATAAATTACGAATCTAAATGTTCTGAAAGGATGCTCGCCATCAGTTAATAACGATTTAAACTTATCAAATGGAATAGATGTTATCACATCCTTATGTGCAATTAGCTCTATTGGGAGATTTGCATTATCAGTAATAGATTCTAAGCAATAATAATTGAAACCACGATCTGCTGTAATCAACTCTATTTTCATATCGATAATTCTAATATTAGATAATGGATATATTTTTAAGAGAATAGCAGCTATATTACCTTCATTTTTCTGGATATTGATTCCGAAGTTTAACTTTGGGTAGTTCTGTATTGAAAGGATGTAGTCTCTGGTTTGTTTTTTTCTAATATTGTAAACAAATATTGATACTGTAACCAACAAAATTATTATAATATAGCTAATAATACTTTCCATATTGTGTTTAAAGTTAGTCTTTTAGAATCCAAGCTTCTCGGTACTTATAAGTAAGTTGCTGTTTTGCATACATTGCTTCTTTTAAACTTGAATATTTATCTAGATATAGCCTGAATTTATTATTTCCAACCAGTATGTCAGCATTCTCAAATCCATCATCTATAATATCTCTCAAAGATTCTTTGGCATTGTGCATATTTGGAAAGCTTCCAAAAATTAAATAGTAGTAATTGACTTTGGTTACAGCCACTCTTGTAAGTGTGGTATCAATAATCCGTTCTTCATTTTTACAAATTACTGGTCCTTTTTGAGCATCTCTGCGTTGACCGAACCAAAGAGATATATAATTATTACCTATGGCAACTCCACCGCATATCCAATTTTTCTTTTCATGGTTCCCTCTTGTGAGAATCATATCTAGCACTTCCTTAGAATCGGACCATAGGTTCACAATGGAATCGTTATCAAACTCATCTTCAAAATAAGTAACCAACTCATAACCACGATATGGGTAGGGTGTGAGCTCATTAGGCTTGTCCCACATACAATCAGGGTTAAGCACATAACTATTGTAACAACATGGCGACCATGTTCCTTTATCTGACCAGCTGGAGGAATTACATATGCTTGTATCTGGGTGATTTGTTTCTAAATCATTTACATGAAGTTTCGCCACATAAGAAAGTGATGATGATAGTTGAATTTCTTTCTTGTCATAATCGGTACGAATCATGTTTATTCTGTCAAACAGATTTAGTTCGTCGTTGCTCATGCAGAATTCGTCAGGTATAGTCTTCTGACTTAATAATACTGCTGGAAATATTAGCAGTAGTAATAGAAGTTTAGTTTTATAAGATTTACTTAATGAGTGATTTAATTGCATTTACCTATTGTATCTTAACCATCGTAAAACTACGAAAAAGATGGTTATAGTTTATAAGAAACCAATTTTTGAAAAGATTAAATATAACTCTCTCTCTTGAAAGCGTTAATATAATTAACTATGAGTCTATCATAAAGATCCATAAGCTTCACTATGGTTTGCTCTGATGGATTAAACTTTACTTTGTCAATCTGTTTAATGGGTAGTATTTTTGGAGATGTCCCGGTTATGAATGCACCATCGAAATCTGCAATGGTAGATAATGATATTTCTACTTCTTCAAAAGGTATATTGTGTTTAGAGGCTATTTCTTCAGTTTTTTGTCTTGTTATACCTGGAAGTACATCACTTGATTTTGGTGTATATATGCAATTATCTTTCACAAAGAAAATATTTGATTTACTGCCTTCCGTAATTTTGTTTTCTGAATTTACCAGCAGCACTTCATAGACATTATTATTTTTTATAATGCTTGAAACCTTTTTCTTGTACTCTGATTTGTAAATTTTTATATTCGGGTCTTCTCTTTCCAGATTATGAGTGATAAGGATAACTCCATGCTTGTATTTTTCAAGAGAAGGGTAGAAGAATGGTGATACCCAAGCTGTAAATTTATAATCTTTCGTTTTTGTAATTTGAAACCTAATGTTACCAATTTTAAGTTTATTGGCATCAATTAGTGCAAAAACTCGTTTTGCTATATCTTGTTTATTGAGATTGGTTTTGAGTTTTAGTTTTATGGTAGATTTGAAGAATCGAGTCAAATGTTCATCAAAGAATAATGGAACACCATCAATAATACGAATTACTTCATAAATAACTTCTTGTTGGTTTATTGAGTCCTGCCCAAAATCACAAGTACTTATAATATTATTATCAGAAATGAAGTAGGGCATTAAATATGAATCAGTATTCATTTCTTAATATCTAAAAGTAAGGAAGAAGTTTAATTATCATCTCGTGAAGCAAAATAATCATCTAAGATTTTTCGAGCCTTTTCGAAATTAAGGGGATCAACAAACATTCTTACTGCATCTTCAGGTGATCCATTAGCCCATCCAGCCTGAACACTTGAACTTAATGTGTCTCTTCTGTTTACACCAATACCATTTTCAACCAGCATTTCTTCCAAGAATAAGCTTTCAACCCTAGATCCTGTGTAAATAAGTTTCATATCGTCTGACATATCTTTTGTATTAAAAATTAAACAATAGTATTATTCTAATTATTGATAAAGATAAGAAAAAAGAAAGGATAAATCAAGTTTAGGGATTATGAATTCAGCTTAATGATTGCAAATACCATTATTGCTGCACTTGCAAACTGGACTGGTGATAGCATGCTTCCATTGAAAATATAATCAAAAAGAATAGCTGATATGGGAAATAATAACTCGCTAATTGTTGCAACAATAGCTTTAACTCTTCTTAATCCGTAATAGTAAATAAATATCGCTCCCGATCCCGTGGTAGTGCCAATAATTAGAAAGTATATCCAATTTGTATTGGTTGTAGCTTCGAGCTGTGAGAAAGATCCTGTTAATAATACAAAAATCAGAAGAATTAAACTTGTGGTTCCATACCTGAAGAATGTAGCAGTTACAAAGTTGTGATTCATCAAAATCTTCTTTGAGAATACAGTTGAACTTCCAAAGGAGAAAGCAGCCAGAATTGCATAAAATGCAGCCATCAATGTATTATCATCCATTGAAATTGAAGGTGCTGAAAAGCCAAATGTTAGGAAGTAACTAGCTACAATTGCTATTGATGCCCAAATCGCAAAGTTTTTCTTTATTTTTTCTTTTAATAGTACTGCAGCTAATACAATTGCAAAAATTGGCTGAAGCTTTTGTAATAGCACTACCACTGACAATTGGTGGAAGTTAACTAAGAATAAAGCTTTAACAATTGATATGGTACCCAAAGCCCCTCCAAAAATAGCAACCAGTAGGAATAATATATAGTCCTGTTTAATGAATGTCTTCAGATTTGTATATTGTTTGAAGAGGAATAAATTCATTATGATAAACGGGACAGCATGCAGAATGAAAACAACCCAGGTAACACTTAGATTATTGAGCCTCGGAGTTAGTACAACACCGTCAAAACCCCATAATATTGCTGAAATACTTATGGCGATTGTACCTGCTATTAACTGATTTTTTCCTGGACTCATATTTTTTAATAAGGCGTGCAAAATTAGTCAAATTATTCATTTAAGAATGAATTTATTGGATTACATTATTTTTTGAAGTGGCTTTATTAGCTCTTGTTTGACAGATGGTTATTGAAAAATGGTTTTTATTTTTTGAATTAATTCCTGACTGTTAATAGGTTTGGAAATATAATCATTAGCTCCAGCCTCCATAGCTTTTTCGCGGTCACCTGCCAATGCATATGCTGTTTGAGCAATAATAATTACATCTTTGTTGAATTCCCTAATTTGTTTAATGGCCTCATATCCATTCAATATTGGCATTTTAATATCCATGAGAATAAGATCCAAATCGGAATTTTCTTTCGATAGTCTTACTGCTTCTTTTCCATTTAGGGCATGTAAAGGATCTGGACAAATATCTGCCAGAATAATCTTCAAATACTCATCAGCAAAGATCTCATCCTCTGCAATAAGGATTTTAATTTTTGGAGATTTGTTGTGTTGTGATATATCTGGCTTACTGTATTCATTAACATCATAATCATCTTGGTTAACGATGTATGGAATGGTAAAATAAAATTGAGAGCCTTTACCAATTATTGATTCCGCCCAAATCTTCCCTCCCAATAATTCAACATATCCCTTTGAAATAGATAATCCTAACCCAGACCCTTCATGAACTTTAACATCTTCAATGTCTGCCTGTTCAAATCTATTGAAAATTGAATCTAATTTGTGAGCAGAAATACCAATTCCATTATCAGTAACATGAAACTGTATTTTATCTTCAACTATATTATATCCAAAATCTATTTTACCTTTATCACTATATTTTATGGCATTTTTAATGAGGTTGGCTAGTATGGCGTAGAGCTTACTTTTATCTGTTTTGATAGTAATCAAACTATCAGGTAAAGGAGTAGTGTATGATAACTGAAGATTAAGTTGGTTGGTTTCACCGTTAAAAAAGGAATATAAATTGACTAACTCTTTGTTAACATTAACGAAGCTATAGTTTAATTTCATCTGTTCTGTTTCAATCATTGATATATCCATCAAATCATTTAGAGTCCCAAGCATTCTTTTACCGCTTATCATGATAACATCGATATAAGCCTGTTGTTCCTCTCCAGTGAGGTTAGGGTCTTTAAGTAAAGAGGCAAAACCAAAGATACCATTCATAGGAGTTCTAATTTCATGGCTAATAGTTTGCAAAAAAGCAGTCTTTAGTTTATCCGATTCTGTTGCCTTATCAAGGGCAATTAATAAATTATCAACTGCTTCTTTTCTATGGATGGCAATGCTTATTTGCTCAGAAATATATTCGAGCATTTGCATGTCTCTTTCTTTAAACGCATTTTCATCTTCATAACTTTGAACTGCAAATGCACCGGTAACAACATCATTAATTTTAAGTGGGACACCAAGCCAAACTTTAGATTTACTACCTATGGGCACTAATTTACCTTCTTCTACAAAGCGTTTTTGTAATTCAAGGTCTGCAAGCAAGGGTTTTTTTGTTTCGATTATATACTTGGTAAGTGTTTTGCTTGCGGGTACCTTTGTGAATTGATCTTTTTCATCAGTGTAATATGGAAATGTTAAGGTATCATCCTCTTTATTATGTAGAGCTACATAGAAATTACGAGTGTCAATAATTGTTCCTAGTTCCCTTTTAATTATGGAAAATAATTCTTCAAGAGTATCAGTTCTGATTACGGCATTTGAAATATTGTATAATATCAGTTGGATTTGATCAGCTCGTTTCTTTTCGGTTATATCAATGGCAATCTTTACAAAATTTGTTATCGCGCCGCTATTATCATGAATTGGTGAAATTGAAGCAGATTCCCAATAGAGTTCGCCATTTTTCTTTTTATTTTGAAATTCACCATGCCAAACATTGCCTGATAAAATAGTATTCCAAAGTTCTTCATAGCATTTGCGTGTATGATAACCTGAATTAAGAATTTTGGATTTAGTGCCTATGGATTCATTATATGAATATCCTGTGATCTCGATAAATTTTTGGTTCACATATTCGATGGTTCCTGACAGATCTGTAATAACAATTGTTGAGGGACCTTGCTCCACAGCCGTAGAGAGTCTTA
>CALCGQ010000347.1 GCA_937901015.1 uncultured Bacteroidota bacterium
AGCAGTTCGAGAGCAAAGCGATACTACTTTTCTGAAAGAGTTAAGTGTTCCAACTATAATTCTGAATCTTAACAAGCCTGAACAATTATTAAAGGAAATAAGTAGTATTCACAATACTTATGGAAAAATTGATGTGTTAATTCATAATGCTGGAATTACACAGACATTAATTAATAAGGAATACTATGAAGTAAATGTTGATCTAACAAAGAACATTATTGATGCGCTAATGGGATTAGAAGGCAAAACTCCTAAGTTTATTTATGTGAGTAGTATTGCAGCAGTGGGACCTGGAAATTCTATTACATACAACCAAATTACCGAGGATGATATGCCTCATCCAGTTACACATTATGGTAAAAGTAAATTACAGGCTGAAAATTTTATAACTAGCACCTTAGGTTTAAATTGGATTATTGTACGCCCAACTGCGGTTTATGGTGAGCATGAAAAAAACTTTCTGAATGTTATAAAATCTATTAACAATGGACTGGAATTATATATGGGATCTAAGAAACAAATGTTAAGTTTCATTCATGTTTCTGACCTTGTATCTTCAATACTGAAATTAGCTTCTGGTGGAATTTCTAGGCAAGTTTTCAATTTGTCGGATGGCAATGAGTACTCCATTTTGGAAGTCAATGATATCATTAAATCAGTTCTCAAAAAGAAAACCTTAAAAGTGGTACTACCTGTTTTTATGGTAAAAGTAATTGCAGGAGCAGTTGAAATATATGGAAGAGTCACAAATACTTCACCCATATTAAATAATGATAAATTGCATGAGTTGATTGAGGCAAACTGGTTGTGTGATAATTCTAAGATTATTAAAGAGATTAATTACACCCCAAAGGTTAAATTTGCAGAAGGTATTACCCAAACAATTGATTGGTACAAGAACAATGGTTGGATTTAGGTTAAAAGATAATATAAGGACAACAGATGTTGTTGCATTGGGTTACATAGTAATTACTGCAATTTTCATTTTAATCTTTGAAGGATTATCGAGGTCCTTTGCAGTGGCAATGGTGTGGAGGCTAATTTTTATTCTGATTGCCTTTGTGGCTATTTATCTTGAATACAATTATAAAAGCAGGTTTGCATTATTTTTTCATTTGTTTTACCCTGTTTTGTTTCTATCATTCTTTTATGGTGAAACAGCCTCCATTAATAATTATATTTTTTCTGAAAATTTAGACCCTGTTTTTTTTGGTCTGGATCATTCCTTATTTGGCTTTCAGCCTAGTATTGAGTTTTCTATTTCTTTCCCGCAATTATGGTTAAGTGAGATTTTAAATTTTGGCTATTTTTCTCTTTATCTTATGACATTTGGTGTTTGCCTAGCTTTCTTTTTTTCACGTATTGAAATTGCGGAACGGTCAATATTCATAATAATATCTTCATTTTTAATATATTATTTGATATTTATTGTAGTTCCTGTAGTTGGACCTCAATACTATCTTGATTATCCTATAAATAAGGCAATAGATTCAGGACTATTTAGCAGAGCCGTTAAGCTTGTTCAATTTTATGGTGAAGAGCCAACGGGTGCTTTTCCAAGTTCTCATGTGGGATTAGTATTGATTTTTCTCTATTTGAGCCATAAGAATATTAATTGGTTATTCTTGATAATATTACCATTGTTCCTTCTTATAGCTTTCGCTACAGTTTATATTAAGGCTCATTATGCAGTTGATGTTATAGCTGGGTTATTATCAGCCCCAATCATATATTATATTAGCACTATTCTGTATGGTATGATCGAAAAGAGGCTCAGCTATTTCTTGCGATAGCCATTTTTAGGAATTGTGAAATAGAAGGTAGTCCCACTTCCAAACATGGAGCTTAACCAAATATCACCATCTAGTGATTCCACAATCTTCTTAGTAATATATAAGCCAATTCCAGTTCCTCTGAACACCTCATCTTTATCTATCTCTATTTTATAGAACCGCTCAAATATCTTACTGTGGTGTTTTTTCTCGATGCCTATACCTGTATCGGCAACATGAAATAATATTGAGTCTTCAACAACTTTATATCCAAAGTTAATTTTTCCACTGTCAGAGAACTTAATGGCATTATCCATTAATCGAATAAATACCTGTTGTAGTCTTATCTTATCAGTTTCAACAATCGAACTTACATTTGGTTCGCTAATGTATAATTCAATATTTACTTTTTTGTTCTTAACTAGAAGTTCTTTAAACGACTTGTGCAATGAAGCAATAACAACATCTAAATCGCAGTCATGTATATTAGTAGGGGCTTCTCCGCTTTCCAGTGTTGAAACAAGTAGTATATCATCAATAATTCTCAATAGAGCATCATTACTTTCACCTATAAGTACACCAAATTCTTTTCTTTGGTCAGCTGTTATATCATCTTCATTTATCAAACCACTGAAACCTATAATTGCATTTAATGGAGTTCGAACTTCATGGTTTATATTTTCCAGAAAAGAAGATTTCAGCTTATCAGATTGCATTGCCTTCTTATATTCTTTTGAATAACTTGTTTTTACCGTTCGCATTAATGCATAAAACAAAATAAGCATCATGAAAACACTTGCATAAATATCAATTATTCTTGTGGTGTGATTATTATAATCTTGAATAAGCTCAGGGTAGTAAAACTCAATATAGAAACAGATACCAATATTAATTATCAGTAATGACACACTAACTATCAATAACCGACCTTCCCAAATAAAGAGAATAACCGAGAATACTAGTACGAATAATGTGAGAGAAGGACCATAGTGGCCGTGTTCGAAGTACCATAATAAGTTCGTAAACGCTATACTCGTAATAATAACAAGATACTGCGATATTC
This sequence comes from uncultured Bacteroidota bacterium, assembly GCA_937901015.1. Lineage (GTDB taxonomy): Bacteria > Bacteroidota > Bacteroidia > Bacteroidales > F082. Next base: position 2,836 of record CALCGQ010000347.1, read on the forward strand.
TTAGGTTTAGCCCTCTTTTTATGAAGATTGCAAGGATTAAAAATAATATGAGACTTGCAATGGTAATGACAATCAATGGTTGTTGAATCGATAATTGTAAGTTTATAATCAAGCTAAGTCCTGAAATTATACTTCCAGCAATGCTTAGCCAAAGCAATAAATGCCTATTGTCTGTATTATTGTCTTCGGTGGTCTTCATACTTAAAAATGAGTTAACTCTTATGGTACCCGTAAAAGTAGTAATATTTTGCATGTATGTGAAATGCAAGTCTTCCTCCAATATTAACATTAGCATTTTTATTAATAAGTATGGTTTCTTAAACATTAGAATAGTATTTTTAGGGCGGTAAAAAATAATCACATGATTCAATTTAAAAAAGCATTAAACGAATACGCTGCAGTTAGATGGGGAATACTAATACTGGTAGGTTTTATACTTTCGGTTAACTACTATTTTTACGATGCCTTTTCAACACTCAAAGGGTTGCTTACACAAGAGTTTGGATTTACCAGCACTCAATATGGGTTGTTTGTAGCCTTCTATTCAATACCAAATACATTTTTACTAATGGCTGTAATTGGTGGAGTAATCTTAGACAAGCTAGGGATACGCCGTACTGGGTTTTTATTTGTGTTTTTTATGGCCTTTGGTGCTTTTTTAACTGCTTATGGTGCATCAAAATCATACTCCGATGGTGGGTTTGGATATGTCTTTATGCAATCTTTTTTGCCAGATTATTCTCCTGAGTTAAAGATGATGTTGCTGGGTCGTTTTTTCTACGGACTGGGTGCTGAAACAAGTATTGTGGTAGTTAGTAAAATCCTTATTAAATGGTTTAAAGGGAAGGATCTTGCGTTGGCTTTTGGTTTAAAAGTTGGCTTTGGAAGACTTGGTACATTTGCTGCACTTCAGTTGTCACCAGTAATTGCTGATGGCGGAGAACACTTAAGTACAGCTATTTGGCTTGCAGCAGTTCTAGTTGGAATAGGATTACTTGCTATGATAATCTATATATTATTCGACACAAAGCTAAATTCACAAATTAAAGTTGTGGAAGAGAAATCTGACAAGGATAGCTTTAAAATGTCTGATATTTATAAAATTGTAGGGAACAAAACATTTATTTACATTGCCTTGTTGTGTGTTACATTTTATTCTGCAGTATTTCCGTTTATGGCATTTGCTCCTGATTTCTTTTATAATAAGTTTGGAATGGATTATGAGCTTAGTGGTCAGATTGCATCTCTACTTCCCTTAGGAACTTTAATTTTCACCCCACTGTTTGGGTTTTTAATTGATAAATATGGCAAAGCCGCTTCTGCGATGATAATAGGGTCTCTGGTATTGTTAATTGTACATATTGGATTTACATTTACCATGATTTATCCATATGTTCCAATGGTTCTTTTGGGAATATCATTTTCACTGATTCCGGCAGCAATGTGGCCATCACTTGTTAAGCTAGTTGATTATAGACAAATGGGAACAGCTTATGGATTAATGTACTCCATTCAGAACCTAGGACTTTTTGCAACTCCAATTGCGGCAGGTGCAATATTAGATGCCACAAATCCTGGAAACCCAGACACCTTGAATTATACAGCTACGATGTCAATGTTTGTAATATTGGGTGTATTTGGATTCATTTTCGCAATTTTACTCAAACGTGAAGATATGAAATCGGGACTTGGAGTTGATTTGCCCATGAACAGAGATAAATAATATATATAATTATTAATGCTTTTCAGTAAAGTTCAACTATTAACAGCCTCATTTTTACTATTGTGCAACACAATTGATGGGTGGTTTGTCTACTGGTAAAACCTAATCATGAAAAAAGTAATAATTCTCATCTTTCTTTCCATTGTTTGTGGTTCCTCTTATTCACAGATCTGGGCTCCTGTAAATGCTGAATGGCATTACTCAGAATCATTTTTCATGGGTTTTCCAATTTCAGAGGACTATATCAAAATAGAGTCGGTTAAAGACACATTATTCAACGGAGTCAGCTGTAGTAAACTCGCAGTAAGGCATAATCCTATGTGCTGGGGCAGAACCGATACAGAATATATGTATTCAGAAGGGACTAAAGTTTTTTTCTGGGATTTCGTACTAAATAAGTACCAAATGTTATATGACTTTGATAAGGAGATAGGTGAATCTTGGATAATTGAGGTTTATGATTTGGAAGATGACATTGATACTCTCATTATTGTCGTAGACTCAATTGATATGATTGAAATTAATTCATCAGAAAAAATCAGACAGTTTGTAACATATAGTTTTATATATGAAGATTTTATTGCGGGGATCAAGGGGACAATGGTTTATAACGGAGTAATAATTGAGAGCATTGGAGACCAGTTTTACATGTTTAATTTTGCTCCTCAGTTCTCGATGGTATGCGATGCTAATTTTCCTGCAGGATTAAGATGTTACAGTGATGATGAACTTGGGTTGTATGAAACTAATATTGCACCAAGTTGTGAACATGTTGAATATGTGGGAATAGACCAAAATAATGATGAGGTAAGTATTACTTTATTTCCTAACCCTTGCAATGGAATTATAAATATTGCTACAGAATTAACTTCTGAACTATATTATCGGGTTCTGAATATCTCAGGACAGTTAGTTTCCTCAGGAGATATTAATAACAAGGCGATACATTTTAATAATTCAGATACCGGATTATATGTTGTAGAAATTTTAGACAAAGAGGGAGCACTTATCACTAGAGAAAAGATTTTTTCTCAAAAAAATTATTTTCGAAGATATTGAACTATTTACTTTCGGATTCGCTCTCAATTTTGATCCATGCTTTTTCAGCAGCAAGATTTTCAGCACCTTTAATTGAGTAATCTTGAGCCTTAGAAATTGCCTTATTATCAATTTCAACAGCAACCATATATTGCTTTTTGTGTTTCTCTCCTATTTCTTCAAGCACAGCAAAGTTAATCTCACGCTTTTCCTTTTGAGCCCACTCATTAAGCTTGCTTTTGTAGCTTATTTCGGACTCAATTAGTTGTTCTATATCAAAATGAATATTCACAATACGTTTGATAATGATTCTACGCGTGAACCTATAGCCTTTATCAAGATAAAGAGCACCAATTAATGCTTCAAAAGCATCACCACCAGCTGATTTGGCCTTTGCTGAGGGCTCACCACCCGAACGGATTAATTGCTGAAGACCTAGTTTTAATGAGAGTTTATTTAAGGAAACACGACTAACTATCTTAGATCTCATCTCAGTTAAAAAACCTTCGTTCTTATATGGGAATGACTTAAAAAGATAATCCGCGATAACTGCACTAAGTATAGCATCTCCAAGATATTCAAGTCGTTCATTATTCAATCGAATACCATTTACTTTCTTAGTTGTGGCTGATTTATGACGGAATGCCAATTTATACAAATGGATATTACCAGGGTAATATCCAAATATATTTTTAATAGCCTGATAAAGTTCTTTATCAGAAGAAAAGTAAAGTCGGAATCTATTGCTTTTGAGCAAACCTGGAAGTTTTATTTAATAAACTTCTTAAATATAAGTGATGCATTATGTCCCCCAAAACCAAAAGTATTAGTTAGACCATAATTTACTATTCTCTCTTGTGCTTTGCCGAAAGTAAAATTGAGTTTACTATCAATCTCTGGATCATCAGTAAAATGGTTTATTGTTGGAGGAACTATATCATTTTTAACTGATAATAGTGTTGAAATTGATTCAACAGCTCCAGCACCACCAAGTAAATGACCTGTCATTGATTTGGTTGAGTTGATATTGATGTTATATGCATGATCTCCAAAGAGACTAACAATAGCTCGTGGTTCAACTATATCCCCAACAGGTGTTGATGTTCCATGAGTGTTTATATGATCAATATCTTCTTTTTTAAGGCCGGCATCTTCGATTGCAGCATTCATACATAGTTGTGCTCCAAGTCCTTCAGGATGTGGAGATGTCATATGATAAGCATCACCAGATAAACCTGCACCTGCAACTTCAGCATAAATTTTTGCACCTCTTGCTAATGCATGTTCAAGCTCTTCAAAAATAAGACCTCCACCGCCTTCACCCATAACAAAACCATCACGGTCTTTATCAAATGGACGAGATGCTGTTTTAGGATCATCATTTCGTGTCGAAATTGCATGCATAGCATTAAATCCACCAACACCACTTTCGGTAATTGCAGCTTCTGATCCTCCTGTAACAAAAGCATCAGCTTTTCCTAAACGGATATAGTTAAATGCATCTGAAAGAGCATTTGCTGAAGAAGCACACGCGCTTACAGTAGCAAAATTTGGTCCTCTTAAACCATGTTTAATACTAATATGACCTGCTGCAATATCAGCGATCATCTTTGGAATAAAAAACGGGTTAAAACGTGGTGTTCCATCTCCCTGTGCAAATTCAGTAACAGATTGAGAAAATGTACTTAAACCACCAATTCCTGAGGCCCAAATAACACCAATTCGATTGGTATTAACAGAAGGGTCATTTAATATATCTGAATCAGCTATAGCTTGATCGGCAGCAATAATGCCGAATTGCGCATAGCGATCATGTTTACGAACTTCTTTACGGTCGAAAAACTCCTTGGCATCAAAATCCTTAACTTCACATGCAAACTTCGTTTTGAATTTTGCAGTATCGAAATTAGTTATTGGTGCGGCTCCACTTACACCAGCAAGTAGAGCTGCCCAATAATCTTCTACATTTTTGCCAATAGGAGTTATTGCACCAAGTCCTGTTATTACAACTCGCTTTAACTCCATAAAATTGCTTTCTATTGGTGTTCTTCTATGTATGTAACAGCGTTACCTACTGTTTCGATTTTCTCTGCTTCTTCATCAGGAATTGATAGATTGAATTCTTTTTCGAATTCCATGATCAACTCAACTGTATCAAGTGAATCGGCACCAAGATCATTGGTGAAGCTTGCTTCATTAGTTACTTCACTTTCTTCTACTCCAAGCTTATCAACAATAATGCTTACTACTTTTGAACGTACATCTGACATTTGTCTAAATTTTTGGTTAAAACTCGGTGCAAAGAACGGTATTAATGAGATAAAAAGCAAAAAAACCCAAATTTTTTTAACCCTGTGTAATACAAGTTGTTAATGCCTAAATATTTGCAAACCCATTATTTGTGTTTCTTGATTCATGAATTATTATGATTTACACTAATTTAGTGGCCGAATTTATCGATAACAGGGGTTATGAAAAACATAGTAGTATTTGCATCTGGAAGTGGTACAAACGCTGAAAGAATCATTAAGTATTTTAGTAATAAGGACGGGGTTAATATTACTTGTGTACTTACTAATAACCCAAAAGCAGGAGTTATAGAAAGAGCTAATAACTTAAATGTTGATGTTGAGGTATTCAACAGGTCCGATTTTTATGATACAGAAACGGTATTAGTAAAATTGGAAAAGTATCAACCTGACTTAATTGTTCTAGCAGGTTTTCTTTGGCTTGTTCCCGAATATTTAATTGAAAATTATAAGAATAGGATAATCAATATTCATCCCGCTTTACTCCCTAAGTATGGGGGTAAAGGAATGTATGGAATGAGAGTTCATGAGGCTGTTATAGATGCCAAGGAATCTATTTCTGGAATTACCATACATAAGGTAAATAGTATATACGACGATGGCCAAATTATATTTCAGGCTCAGTTTGATATTTCTGATGATGAAACACCAGATTCTTTAGCCCAAAAAATTCATGAGCTGGAATACAAGCATTTTCCAGTAGTTATTGAGGATTACTTAAAATAGGATTACCTTCTGAGGGCTATCTGGTTTTAATTATTTTGTATGTGTATTTATCTATACTAATGAGATAAATATTTGGGGGTAACATTGATAGTTCCAAAACCTGGTCACCAGGATAAACCGTTCCTTTATTAAGAACATTACCATAAACTGACATTATATTATACTCAACAGGTATACTTAGGTTGGATTCTATGGTTATGTTAGATACGGTTGGATTTGGATAGATATTGAACACTTCTTGATTACTAACTGTAATATCCAATATGCCTTCCAGAAGTTTGAATCTTAAAAAGAAATTCCATATTTCAACGGAAGCATTAATATCATGATTCGTTCCCGAACCTCCCAATAATGATCCTGGCCAGGTATGTCCGCCACCAACTATTTTATAATGTTCTGTAACTACATTGTCAATTCCATCTTCATATATATAATGAGTAACTGTACTTCCATCATTTGGATCAATATCCGGAAGATTTGTGATTATTGGATTTGTATTACATGAATTGTAACTTACCCAGTATTGCAATACATCATCAATGGATTGTGTCCATATTGCACCACCGTATGGTACAACAAGATCACTAGTGCCATGAAATTGAAGAATTGGAGTTGGGTGTACAGGAGTGCAATTATCATAAGTTTCCGGTGTCATTGATCCTGTAACTGAAGCAATTGCCGCTATCTTATGATTCAATTGGCATGCCAGAAGAAAACTCATATAACCTCCATTTGACATTCCTGTGGCATATATTCTTGAAGAATCAATTGAGTAATTACTAGAGAGTGAGTTTATTAAAGCATCTGTAAAACCAACATCATCAACTGTACTGCCAATTGTCCATCCTCCAACATTCCAGTGGGTAACTCCATTAAATAATGTCCCTTGTGGATGTACTATTATAAATCCTGCTGTATCTGATATTGGTCTGAAATCTCCGTAGAACATCTGTTCTGTTGCATTGCTGCCATAGCCATGAAAATTAAAAATCAATGGCACATTGTTACTTCCAGTATAGTTTGCTGGAATATAAAGAATGTATTCACGCTCTATTCCGTCGTGAATAATTGTTTCATATAAAGTTTGTTGGCAATTGACTGTGATTAAAATACCAAACAAGGATAGTAAAACGAGAATTCTTTTCATCTATGTAGCAGTTGTTCAAACTGTAAAGATAAGTAAAGAATTAACCATCGAAATTTCCCGAAACGAAATCAAGGATAAATTACGTAGTGCTTACAAAAAAACTCAACACCATGGAAGTTTCTTGCAAAGACTACTTAACTACAACCAGCTTGTGGACATCAATAACTTTATTATCTGTAATAAGATGTAGGATATATATTCCTCCGGGAACATCATTAGCATTCCAATTTATAGATGATTGATTTGGAAGAAGTTTATGTGACTCAATTTTACGTCCTTTGGAATTATAGATCTCGATTAATCTACCTGATGAATTTATTGGGGTAAAACTGATTGTGGTATGATTTCTTATCGGATTTGGATAATTTGAAAGCTCATTTTTACTTTCAGGTAGTTCGTCTTCACCCAAACAAGTGTTGGAAAAAATCTTAATGGCCACTGGGCGATGATCAGTAACTCTGTAATCATACTGACTCCAACTGGAAAAATAGTCATCAATTCGAAGTGTTTCCACTGCAGAACCTTCATTGGAGAAATCTTCAAACAAAGCATTTGTTATTAGAATATGATCAAGATGTGATGGCCATGTGGGATAAGACCAATTATAAACATCACCCTGAGCAATATCCATATCTACAAATTGATAATTATAAGGATCATCTATATAGCAATTGAATACATTGTTTTGTGGATCATCAGCTATGTCATCGTTTAAATCGCCAGTTAGTATTACACGGTCATTTTCGAAAAAATCATCAATATATTCTTTTAACAATATTGATGCATCAAGACGCCTCTTTTCTTCATCCCAATCATCATTAATATCCAATATTCCATCTCCACAGCATTTGAAATGGTTGTTGATAATGATGTATTCCTTACCTTTAAATGTCAATTCCATAACCATGGGTGATCTGGGAAATGGTCTCCAATAAGGTTGAGTTGTTAGTATTTCATAGATAGTGTCAACACTTATTACTTCTGAATTATAAATATATGCAAGACCTGCAAAATAGCTGGATTGAAAATAGCCTTCATAATCCTGAAGGTCTGTCATCATCTGGTTAAATACTATAGTATCCTCGAGTTCCTGCATTGCAATTAGGTCAATATCAAGATCTAGAATTATTTCACTTACGTAATCAACAGTTGTTTGACCATTTTTTGGAAAGTGTTCAATATTCCAGGTCATCATTTCAAAAGTAGAATCACTGCCAAATGCCGGGATTTCTAAATTTTGTGAAGAAACAAAGTATCCGATGAATATTAAAAATATGGATAGTAATAACTTTCTCATTTCAATAGTTTGATTAGTAGGAATTATACCTTACAACAACTTCTTTACCTTTTCTTATTTTATCTCTATGACGATAATCATCATCGGTATAACCTAATGTTATCAATAAAGGTATTGATTTATTCTTCGGAATATTAAGAAGCTTTTTTATTGAACGTTCATCAAACCAACCAAGCATACAAGAACCTACTCCTTCTTCAGCTGCTTGTAAGCAGATATGTTCGGCTGCAATTCCAATATCCATAAGGGGATATTCTTTTTTCTTAATCCTTCCTCCGATATCTGCTGTTAGCTTCGGTTTTTCCATTACAATTGCAATAATCACAGGTGCTTGAGGAACAAACTTATTGAAACTTTTTAATGGACCGAAAGTCTTATTTGCAACCTTATCTTTTAGTTCAGGTTCATCAATAATTATAAAAGTCCATGGTTGTGAGTTACTGGCAGATGGTGCCAGCCGTCCGGCCTCAACACACCTGTCAATAATCTCTCGATCAATGGGTTTATCAATATATTGCCGGTCACTTTGACGTAGCTGAATTAATTCTAGAAAGTTCAATCTATTATATTTTAAAGAAAATAACCTCTACGTTATCTGCGAGAAATTTTCACGCAAAGAACGCAGAAATTACTTATTATTTAATGTAAGTTATTTACGAATCACTTTTAACAAGTCCTCGTTTTTTCAACAATGGTTGTAAGCTGGGTTCAGAACCACGGAAGTTCACAAATAATGTCATTGGATCATCAGATCCACCTCTGGAAATTACATTATCTCTAAAACTTTTACCGAGTTCGGGATTGAAAATACCTTGTTCTACAAATGCTTCATATGCATCTGAATCGAGAACTGCTGCCCAGATATAAACGTAATAACCTGCGGCATAACCTTCACCACTAAATGCATGAGAAAAATAGTTAGAACGGTATCTTGGAATAATTGCATCAATGAGTCCCAGTTTTTCCATGCTCTCATTTTCAAAAGCTTCGATATTAATATCGCTTGCATTTTCTGCAGTGTGGTAATTCATATCAAGTAAACTTGCTGCCAAATACTCAGTGGTTACAAAACCTTGGTTAAACTGTCCGCTAAGTTGAATTTTTTCAACAAGATCGGCAGGAATCAATTCACCAGTTTTGTAATGAAATGCATAAAGCTTAAGTAGTTCTGGTTCAAGTGCCCAGTTTTCCATTATCTGTGATGGTAGCTCTACAAAGTCTCGTTTTACAGAAGTTCCGCTTATTGTTTTGTATTCAACATTTGATAGAAAACCGTGTAAACCGTGTCCAAGCTCATGGAATAAAGTTTGAACTTCATCAATGCTTAATAATGAGGGAGCATCGGCAGTTGGCTTTGTGAAATTACCCACGTTTACAATAATTGGAGTTACCATATCTTTACCTGATCCAGATTGTTTGCGATATGCTTCCATCCATGCACCACCTCTTTTTGACGCTCTTGGAAAATAGTCAACGTAGAAGATTCCAATGTGAGTGCCATCAGCTTCGGTGATTTCATAGGTTTCCACATCTTCGTGATAAACGGGAAGATCAGTTCTTTTGTTAAACTTAATTCCATATAGTTTCTCTGACAATTCGAAAGCACCTTTTTTTACAGCTTCCAACGAAAAATATGGGCGTAGTTCGTTTTCATCAAGATCATACTTTTCCTTGCGAAGTTTTTCAGTATAATACCACCAATCCCAGCTTTTCAAATCTCCTTTAACACCTTGTTTATTCATCAAGGTTTTTAGTTCTGCTGCTTCAACTTTGGCTTTTTCAAGTGCTGGCTCCCATAATCCCAGTAGTAGTTCATATACTCTTTCTGGAGTTTTGGCCATGTTTTTTGAAACAGCATATTCAGCAAAATTATTGTAACCTAGGAGTTTCGCTTTTTGCTCACGAAGTACCAGAATTTCATTAACAATTGGTGTTGTATTATATTCTGATGTTTTCCCACGATTCATCCAGGCTGTATAAAGTTCTTCACGGCGATCACGATTGTCAGCATATTGTAGAAATGGAATCCAGCTTGGTTTATCAAGTGTAAATGCCCATGCGCCTTTATGACTTTTTGCCTCTGCAACTTCAGCAGCTCCATCTTTCACAGATGAGGGTAAGCCCGCAAGTTCATTTTCGTCTTCAATAAGCATGTAATAGTTATTGCTTTCTTTTAGAAGGATATTTCCGAATTCAGGATATAGTGAAGCAAGTTTTTCATTAATGACTCTAAGCTTTGCCTGATCATCATCGTTTAACTCAGAACCACCACGCACAAACCCCTGATAGATTTCATCTAATAATGCTTTTTGCTCCTGGTTTAGGGCCTGAGAATTACCAATTTCAACTTCCATATTCAGTTCCTTCTGTGCGTCATTAACAACTTTAACACGCTTAAATAATTCAGCATTTAGCATAATATTGTCGTTATGATTGGCCAGTTTAGGTGCAATTACTCCAGTGATGTTTCTTATTTCATCATTGGTGTTTGCCTCAGTAAGATTAAAGAATACACCACTTACTTTTGACAATTCTCCACCACTTTTATCAAGAGCTACGATTGTATTTGCAAAAGTTGGAGGTTCTGGATTCGTAACTATTGCCTCAATTTCTTTGTTTTGACTTTCAATTCCTTTCTCAAAGGCAGGAATAAAATGTTCATCTTTTATAATATCAAATGGTGGTACACCATATGGAGTTGTCCATTCACTAAAAAATGGGTTGTCGTTCATTTCTTTCTTTGTATTAGTATTTTGGCAGCTGGAGATCATAATAATGATGGTAGCTGATAAGATGAGTAGTTTTTTCATTTTGGTTTTGATTTTATGTTTTTTACTGGGTTCTGGGTTTAGGGTTCAGAGTTCTGGGTTCCGTTAACTCGAAACTCACAACCCAAAACCCAAAACTCACCAACTCAAAACTCACTAACACTAATGTCCGTCGCCACCAATTACTTTAAATTGGTCACCTGTTTCTTCAATAATTATTCTATACTTATCTTCTCCGTATCCAGGTTGACTAACCTTTGGAGCGTAGTATTTATATCCTTCAGGAATTTCTTGTTTGGTTTTAATATTACCGTCCATATATTTCATAAACAAGTATTGATAAAACTTCTTCCATGTTTCAAATACATCTGCACCAACAGCATTTGAATAATCTGTAAGATATGCTATGGCAGCATCTTTATCAGTTTCAATTAGAGCTTTTGCTCCAGCATCAATGGCTGGTGTTATTTTGATAAATCCAGTTTCGAAATCACTTTGTAGTTTTTCGATTTCAGGATGGATATAGCTATAACGTGTATATGCTAGATTCTGAACCTGGTTGAATACCCAGAATCCTGATTTATTTGACCAATCCATCATACCTCCATTACCAACTGCAAAGTTGTAAGGAATTTTTGTGATACTTGAATACATTGGCATGTATACTGATCCTGAAGCATCATCAACACCCCACCATAAAATTCCACCAATTGCATCTGGCAACCAGTTACGTGATTGAGTTACAAATGAAAATCCTGTTTGCTGTGTAGCAGTTGCTCTTTCATTACAATAGGCCTCATCATCAACTTTCCATGTAAGTGGACGCCAGCGATAAGGGTTTGCAAACGGACCAGCTCCAACATCTTTACTCATATCGAGTTCAGTATTTTCAAGGTGATCACGCATGAACATCATCATATCATGAACGCTTACTTTTTCGGTTGGTTTAACCCAAAGAGGCATACGGTTAGTGGCATAATGATTAGGGTTTGGTGTTCCGTCATCAAATTTATCAGAATGCTCAATTATACCTTTTGCATAATCCCAATATTCATCCATTCCTGGAGCAACTTTGTTAAACATGGTCCATACTCTGATTTCACAGAAACGTGCACCACCAAAATCAACAGGTGCATAAGTTTCAGAAAAAGAAAAATGTTTGTCTTCGCCTTTATACCAACCTTTATCTCTTGCAAAAGTAATTACGTCATCTGCATAAACACAGTCAATACCCTTGTTGTAAATATTTTCGATTTCACTATATGTGATAGAGTTTTTATTGTCAGAAAGAGGAAACTGGTCGATACGTGCATGGTTTGCATGGCCACTAACATATCCATCAGGAATCATACGAGCTACCCAGATGGCACCTTTTTGGCCTTCACCTTTGCCAATCAACTCAAGAATCCAAACTTCATCTTTGTCGGCAATGGAAAATGACTCACCTGAACTATAATAACCATAATCAGCAACAAGAGTTGTCATTATCTCGATGGCATGGCGAGCTGATTCAGCTCTTTGTAGAGCAACATATATCAAGCTGCCGTAATCCATGATTGCACCTGGCTGCTTTCCAAGTTCACTTCTTCCACCATAAGTTGTTTCACCAATGGCTACCTGATTCTCATTCATGTTTCCAACAACATTGTATGTTTTTAACGCTTGTTTGATCTCACCTAGATATTTACCAGTATCCCACTCATAAACGTCAAGCATAGTTCCAATAGGATAGGTTGCTGCTGACCAGTGGTACAATTCACCATAGAGAATATGTGAATCTGCTGCATAAGAAATCATGGTTGAACCATCAGTTGATGCACCCTTAGTGATTAGGTAGTTAGTACATGCCATGGAGCTGTTAGCTACCAATAATGTTAAGGCTAATAACAAGCCGGTTATTTTAATTTTCATATTTAAAAGTTTTAATTGTTCCAATTAATAAGTAATGGGGCACAAATTTAATAGAAATGTTGGATAGGGAAATGGTTATTAATAATTTATACTTGGTATGGATATTTCCTTGAAGCTGTTTTATTATAAAAACCAAATATTCATAAAGAGTTAGTTTTTATTGTAAAAACTAGTTTACATGAGAAACAAAAAAGTAGATAATTGATCATTTTTAAAGAGCCTTAGTTCTTTTGCCTAAAAGCATTATTTTTAAGGACTCAATTATTTTACGATGAAAAAGCCTTTGGCAAATATTGGTATACTGTTATTACTCATCATTATTCTGCCTCCATTATTTTTTACTTCCTATGAAATAGGTAATCTGTATCAAAATGAAAAAATGATTGATTCAATATATACACGACAGCTGGAGTCGGTGATATTTTCAATTAATCAATATTCTGATGATATTGTTAGCAGATGGGCTAACCAACTTGAGAATGATATTCAAAAGCATAATTCTGTTAGCAAGGAAAATATAGATGGTTTTATTTCTCAAAACGCATCCATTCAACTACTTCTGGTTGCAGATTCAGTCATTATTAATAGTATTTATCATAAAAAGGATAATATTGAAATTTCTGATTTGAATAAGGATTATTTCTCAAACGTAATTAATGATAACGATAAAATTATTAAAAGGTTAATCCAATATATGGATGGCGGTTATCGTAAAATTCAACCTGTTGATATTGATTTTCCTGACCATAGTCTTTTTTTGTTTGCTGTTAAACAATCTGAGAAAAAAGTGATAATGTGTGGGATTGTAGTTAATACTTTGGGATTTATTAAAGAAAATCTAGGGCCAAAGATACAATCGGTAGCCAGGGATGAGTTCTACTTTTCTGTATTTGATAATGAAACAGATGAAGAGGTATATTCCAATGAACTATATGAAACCCCAGAAAAAAATATAGAACACAAAAAACCTTTGTGGCTCATGCCAGATTATCAACTTGGAATTCAAATAAAAGGAGATACCATTGAGAATTTGGTACAGGAAAGAACGAATTTCAATATTTGGATAATATTATTGATGGATTTAATACTACTACTTGCAGCTATACTTGTTTACCGTAGCTTAAGGCAACAAATGAAACTAGCTCAGCTAAAATCGGAGTTCGTATCTAATGTATCTCACGAAATAAGAACTCCCTTAGCCATTATCAATATGTATTCTGAGACCTTAGAGATGGACAGAATCAAGGATGAAAAGAGAAAGAAGGATTACTATCGGATAATTAATACTGAAGCAAATAGGTTATCAGGTATAGTAAACAAAATTCTGAATTTCTCAAAAATAGAAAGCGGTAAACGTGATTATAAGTTTTTGGAAACGGATATTAATATTGTTATTAATCAGGTTGTTGAGCAATATCAGCATCATTTTAATAGGAAAGAATTTATCTGTAATTTAGAACTTGCTGATAATCTCCCAAAATTAATGGTAGACAGTGAAGCAATTACGGATGCCCTTATTAATCTGATAGATAATGCCATAAAATATAGCACCGATAAAAAACAATTCGATATAATTTCTGGATTAAGCAATAAAGGAGTAACTGTTGAAGTAGCAGATTATGGAATAGGTATAGAAGATAAGTATCAGAAACTCGTTTTCGATAAATTCTATAGGGTTACTCTGGGTAATTTAGCTCATAAAGCAAAAGGGTCAGGGATTGGACTTAGTATTGTAAACCATATCATGAAAGCTCATAATGGATCGATAACATTGATCAGTAAACCAAATGTCGGAAGCCGATTTATTTTGAATTTCCCATTATAGAGAGTTAAAATATTAATAATATGCATCGTATTTTAGTAGTAGAAGATGAACAAGCAATGTTACTGGGATTAAGAGATAACCTTGAATTTGAAGGTTACCAAGTTGATATTGCTGAAGATGGAGCCAAAGGCTATGATATGATTAGAAATGGTAATCATGACCTGGTTCTCCTTGACGTTATGTTGCCCTTTATGTCAGGGTTTGATATTTGTAGAAAAATACGTAGTGAGGGTGTTACAACCCCAATTATCCTGTTAACAGCCAAAGGGGAAGAAATAGATAAAGTACTAGGATTGGAGCTTGGAGCTGATGATTATATGACAAAACCATTTAGCCTTCGTGAGCTACTTGCTAGAATCAAAGCTATTCTTAGAAGATCCAACAACAACAATATTATACTGGATGAGACATTAATTATCGGTAATATTGAAGTTAACTTTTCCAATTATGAGGCATATTGTAACGAACAAAAAGTAAAAATGTCGCATAAGGAGTTCGAGGTACTACATTTTCTGTGGGATCATAGAAATAAAGTAGTAAGCAGAGATGAGCTGCTTGACAATGTATGGGGGACTGATTACGTACCATCATCCCGTACTGTTGACAATTTTATTCTAAAGCTTCGTCAGATAATTGAAAAAGACACAAATGAACCAACAATAATTATTACAGTCCACGGGGTTGGATATAAGCTAATTAACTGATTTACAATCCTTTTTTCATAAGTCGAGGCTGTTTAAATTTTTTCCATTTACAATAGATTATAGTTTGATGACATCTTATGACATCTCCTGATTTGGATTTGACATTTAGGTTGTTGTGCTAATATACTTTAGCCACATAATTAAAGCAAAAACTAAATCTAAAAAATAGAAAAATGAAAGCAAAAGTTTTATTACTAGCAGTAGCCATAATGATTTCAGGATTATCATTCTCACAAAAATCAAATGAAGCCTCTTCTACAAATTGTGAAAAAAAAGTTCTAAACAAGATCAAGCGTAAAATGCATTATATAGATATGGAAAAATATCTTAACGAGGGACAAAAAGCAAATTTCATTGTCACTTGTAGAATAAATGAAGAAAATATAGTTGAAGTAGTAGATATTCGTGGTAGAAACCAAGAAATAAAGGATGAAATCATTTCTACTCTTGCGAAACATCCTGTGGAATGTAAATCTAATTCAGAGGATTCACAATTTGTATTTTTAATGAAATTTGATCTTAGACCAACCGAGTCAGCTTATTGATTCAATGGCAATACAAAAATAAGGGTTGCAGGCTCTCACTGATTTTGATTAAGTTTGTCGATCAGTGAGGCCTTTTTATTAATGATAAAAAAGAGGATATGAAATCAGGTAAAATCATAAAAAAACGAGTTGTATTGATATCAGTTTTATCAATGCTTTGCTTATTTTTTTCTGTCCCAAATTTAAAGTCGGAGAACCTGAAGAAGATAGTCAACCTTGAGGGAACCTGGAGGTTTTCAATTGGTGATAACCCTCTTTGGAGCGAAATTAACTTTGCCGCAAAGAGCTGGGACTATGTTTATATACCACAAAATTGGGAAAGCGCTGGATACATGAATTATGATGGCTTTGCCTGGTATAGAAAGGAGTTTGAATTGAATTCAAATCTTAATCAAGATCCTCTTTATTTAGTATTGGGATATATTGATGACGTTGATGAAGTATATATTAATGGTCATCTTATTGGAAGAACAGGTGTTTTCCCTCCTGTAGTAGCAACAAGTTTTAGCTTATTACGAAAGTATTATTTACCAAAGGAACTACTTAATGAAAATGGTAGTAACGTAATTGCTGTGAGGGTATATGATGAGTATCAAAGTGGTGGAATATACAAGGGTCCGGTTGGAATATTCTATGATCAAGATAATGATCTACTTGTAAAAAATTTAGCAGGGGTCTGGAATTTTCATTCCAAGGGAAATGATGATTCTGTAGCAGGTAGTAATGAAACAATATTTGTTCCCGGACATCTTGAAAGCAGAAGTTATTATGGGTTGTATGGTTTAATAACTTACACAAAGGAGTTTACAACTGATAACCTTGATTCAGAAAACTTGATGGTTGTTTTGGGATACATTGATGGTGTTGAAAAAGTGTATTTGAATGGTAATTTTATTGGGACAGTTGAAGAAGTTCGGAACTCAGAAAATCGAGATTTAGCATCAGTAAGAATTTTGAGAAGCTATATGTTACCCAAGGATCTTTTAAATGATGGGGTCAACAAGATAAGTTTAGTGATCGAAAACAATAATGGACAGGGTGGAATATATGAAGGCCCTGTTGGATTAATTCATAAGGATGACCTTAATTTGCTTAAAAAAGCTCAAAAAGAAAAGCCAGTTAATCTTTGGGAAGAATTTATTAAGAACTTTTTTGAATAAGCCATGTTGAGAATCAGGCATAAACATAACGTAATTTCATATCTTACAATACTACTTGTATTGTTTG
This sequence comes from uncultured Bacteroidota bacterium, assembly GCA_937901015.1. GTDB lineage: Bacteria > Bacteroidota > Bacteroidia > Bacteroidales > F082. Next base: position 20,056 of record CALCGQ010000347.1, read on the forward strand.
TTGTATTGCCACAAATGACTTTTTCTCAGGATTTTAGCAGACTCGTAAACCTTGAAGGATATTGGAAGTTTTCCATTGGTGATAATGCCAGTTGGTCTGATCCCGATTACGATGATTCACATTGGGAAAGCATAATAGTACCCAAAAGTTGGGAAGAGCAAGGTTTCCATGGATACGATGGTTATGCTTGGTATAGAACTAAAGTATTGCTTCCAGAAAATCATGGAAATGCAAGTCTGTATCTTAAGCTAGGATATATTGATGATGTTGATAAGGTATATATAAATGGATGGAAAATTGGACAAACAGGAATGTTCCCACCGCAATATACTACCGCACATAATGCAAATAGAATTTATGCAATTCCGAGTAAAATGATGTGTGATGATGGGTATATAACAATTGCCGTTAAAGTATTTGATGAAGGCGGTGAGGGTGGAATTTTACATGGTGATATTGCAATTATGATAGATCAGTCATCTATAATCCCTGACTTTGATCTGCAAGGTGAGTGGAAATTTACTACCGGAGATTGTAAAGGTAACCCTGCTGACAATGATTATAATACTTGGGATAATATTATTGTACCCGGAACCTGGGAAGATCAGGGTTATAAGGATTATGATGGTGTGGCTTGTTATGTTGTGGAATTTAGTCTTGAAGATGAATTCTTAGATCAATTGACAGTTCTGTTGCTTGGTAGAATCGATGACTTAGACATGGTTTACTTGAATGGAATTCTTATCGGACAGTCGGGAGACTTTAATGAAGAAACTGTCAATAGTAGGGCGGACATGTATATGCAGCTACGAGGTTATTATATACCCGAAGGCATATTGACTAACAATGGCAAAAATGTATTAGCAGTAAAAGTATTCGACTTATCTGGTTTCGGTGGTATATGGGATGGCTCAGTTGGAATTATTTCGCAGGAAAACTACATAAAATACTGGAAAGTTAAACGTAATTCAATTAGGTAACATACTATCCTAATAATTTCATTGCGTGTAGCTTGTCTTTACCAAGCTGCTCCGAAAGGGCTTCTTTACTCTCAAACTTACGTTCATCACGCATCCAATCAACAAAAGAAATCGTAATTTCTTCACCGTAGATACTACTATTAAAATCAAAAATATTTACCTCGATTGTAATTCCTGCATCTGGATTCTCAGATTTATCTATGGTTGGCCGATATCCAATATTGCTCATTCCTTTATAACAGTCACCATTATACCAAACCCTACAAGCGTAAACACCTATTGCAGCAATTAGTTTGTATTCATCAGCAACTTCAATATTTGCAGTTGGAAAACCCAAATTATGACCTATTGACTGACCTGTAACCACTTTGCCCGTAATTGAATATTCGTGACCTAATAATCTGTTAGCTCGATTAATATCACCTTTATTCAGTAGGTTACGAATCATTGTGGAGCTAATTGTAATCTCTTCAACATCCTGCTCCTCAACTTTTTCAACCTTGAAACCATGAGTATTCCCCAGATTCTTAAGCAATTCAAAACTGCCTTCTCTATTACTTCCAAATTGGTGATCATAACCAATTATAAACACCTTAGGGTGAATATAGTCAACAATTAAGTTTTCGATAAAATCTTTTGATGAAGTTTCTGCAAATTCCTTGGTAAATTCAATAATAATTAGGTTATCAATTCCTGCTTTCTCAATGTATTCAATCTTCTTTTTCTCTGTCTTGATGAATTTCAGATCCGAATTACTTGACCCCAATACAATTCGTGGATGAGGATAAAATGTTATAACAACTGTTTCACCATTTATTTTTTCAGCCTCAGCTTTCATTTGATTGAACACAGCCTGATGGCCAAGATGAACACCATCAAAAGTCCCGATAGTTACCACAGGATTTTCGACTTGGACAATATCTTTGATGCAATTAAATATCTTCACTTTGTAATTACAGTTGTGTTTCTTGATAAAGTTTAGCGGTCAAAAGTAATTATTTTAAGATAGATATGTTAATCCATCTTAATTATCACTCTAAACTATTCCATTTGTTATTAAATATTGAGCTATTTGGACTGCATTGGTTGCTGCTCCTTTTCTGAGATTGTCGGATACAACCCACATATTTAGACTGTTAGGCTGCGAAAAGTCTCTTCTTAAACGCCCAACAAGTACTTCATCTTTTCCTGCTGCCATAATTGGCATGGGGTATAGATTTGCTTGTGGAAAATCAAATACCACCACCCCTGGCATGGTTCCGAGTAATCGCTTTACTTCTTCAATAACAAAATCATTTTCAAACTCTATATTTACTGCTTCTGAGTGACTCGAAATTACGGGAACCCTAACTACAGTGGCTGTAGTTCTAATATTAGCATTAAGTATCTTGTTTGTCTCGGTCACCAGTTTGATTTCTTCTGAAGTATATCCATCGTCAGTAAAATCGCCAGCATGTGGTAGTACATTTAAATCAATTTGATGTGGATAAGCCTTTTCACCTTGTCTGCCTTCTCTCTCATCCATCAATTGGTTAACGGCCTTAATTCCGCTTCCTGAAACGGATTGATATGTTGAAATCACCAATCTCTTAATGGAATACATTTTATGAAGTGGCGATAAAGCCATTACCAGTTGTATTGTAGAGCAGTTTGGGTTTGCAATAATAAAATGATCTTTTGTTAATATTGAACCATTTATTTCAGGAACAATAAGAGGGATATCATCATTCATTCGCCATGCCGAAGAATTATCAATAACCCTTGTCCCCACTTTTGCAAACTTGGGTGCCCATTCCAAAGAAGTGCTGCCACCGGCTGAAAAAATTGCAATATCAGGTTGTTTATTTACAGCTTCTTCCAATGAAATCACCTCATATTCCGTATTAGCAAAAACAATCTTTTTCCCAACAGACTTAGCTGAAGCCACAGGCAATAATTCTGAAATTGGTAATTGTCTCTCTTCAAGAACTTTTAACATTTCACTGCCAACCAATCCGGTGGCACCTACAACTGCAATTTTCATAATTTTTTATTAATTTTACGATTAATTAACCCGATTAACCCACAAAAGTACTAAAATGAAACATATACTTTTATTAGTAATGATTTGCATTACCTGCAATTTCTATGCACAGACTCAAGATGATTTCGAAGATGGTGATTATACTCAAAATCCTAGCTGGTCAGGTGACCATCAATTTTTCAAAGTCAATTCATATAATCAGCTACAGATTAATGACACCAATGAAAATATATCATACTTAAGTACTGAAAATTCAATGGCTCAGAATGCTGAATGGAGGCTTTGGGTAAAACTGGCTTTTAGTCCGTCATCGAATAATTATGCCCGCTATTATTTAGTTAGTAATTCACAGAATCTATTAGACCCATTGGAAGGATACTTTCTACAATTGGGAGAGTCAGGTAGTGATGATGCCATTGAACTTTTCCGTCAGGATGGAACCGAGATAACATCAATTTGCAGAGGAAATACAGGAGTAATTTCATCTTCATTTGAAATAAGAATAAAGGTGATAAGAAGCAATGATGGTAATTGGGAAGTTTATCTGGATGAAACTGGAGGTGAAAACTTTGTGTTTGAATGCGATGGAGTTGACAACACATATTCAAACACATCAACTATTGGAATCCAGTGTAAGTACACTAAAAGTAATAGTACAAAAATGTACTTTGATGATATTTATGTGGGGCCTATTATTATTGATAATGAACCTCCAGAACTTATTTCAGCAACAGCAGAAAATGATAGTTTATTGTTACTGTTATTTAGTGAAGCCTTATATGAAAATAGCATCCAGATAATGAATAATTATTTTGTTGATGGTGGAATAGGATATCCAGTAAGTGCCACAATCCATGTCAATGATGCCTCAATAATAGAATTAGTATTTGAAAAAAGATTTGAATTGGGTAAGAGTTATGAAATCACTGTTACAGGAATAGAAGACTTGGCAAACAACATTATGGAATCAACAATAGCGGAGTTTAGTTATTATAAACCACAGCCTAATGATATTGTAATTAATGAAATTATGGCTGATCCAACACCTGTAATCGGCCTACCAGAGTATGAGTATATTGAGCTGTATAACCAATCAACTTCGGATATAGAATTGCAAGATTGGAAATTGATAATTGGAACATCAGAGAAAGAGTTTACAAACGTAATTATTCCCTCATATAGCTATTTGATTATTGCAAAAGAAATTGCTTATTATGATCTTATAGCCTTTGGTGATTTCTACGGATTTGAAAGTTTTTCACTCACAAACGGTGGACAATCATTGGAATTACTGGATGATGATGGGACAATAATCTCAAATATTTCTTACTCAAAAAGCTGGTACGGTGATCCAGATAAATCTGAAGGAGGTTGGTCCATCGAACAAATGAATCCTGATAATATATGTTCAGGAGCTGAGAATTGGTCTGCATCTGTTGATAGTAAAGGAGGAACTCCAGGAACCATTAACTCCTTGGCTAATGATAATATCTTATATCCTAAGATAAGCTATTTTGTTGTTGTTACGGAAAACATTATTCAGCTGTATTTTAACCAAAACATGGACGAAGAGTCAATGAGCCATATTGATAATTATTCCTTAAACAGGGATATGGAAAAACCTCAGTATACATACACAGATTATGATGAACCAAACAAAGTAGAACTCTTTTTTGAAAACAGTCTGAATAAAGGAATTTCATATGAATTAACGGTTAGCTCACAAATTAAAAATTGCATGCACCTAAACATGCTTAATGACACCAATCTTGTTTTAGGTATACCCGAAATGGTTCATTCAAATGATATTGTAATTAATGAAATTCTCTTTAATCCACTAACAAATGGTGAAGACTATGTTGAAATATATAATCGGTCGGAGAAGATTGTTGACTTATCTAGCGTTAAAATTGGCTCCATAAAAACAAACCCACCGAACCCACCTGATACGAGTTTGCAAACAATAATTCAAAGGCAAAGACTTTTTTTACCCGATGAATATGTGGTTCTGACATCAAGTGCCGACGCAGTTCGAAATCAGTATTATACTCCCAATCGTAATGGATTTATAAACATAGAATCTTTCCCTTCATTTAATAATGAAGATGGACATGTGTTTTTATCATCTTTTGATAGTGTTGTTATTGATTCATTCAGTTATTCAGAGGATCTGCATTTTCCATTGTTGGTTTACATGGATGGGGTTTCTTTGGAACGGATCAATCCAAATGTAAGATTAGTTGATAATAGCAATTGGCACTCAGCTTCTGAAAGCGTTGGTTTCGGTACACCCACGTATGAAAATTCACAATTTGTCTCAATGGAGAAGGAAGGTGATGAAATAACAATTGAACCTGAAATCTTCTCCCCGGATAATGATGGTTTCGATGATATTATCAATATTATGTATCACTTTAATACCCCCGGTTATATGATGACGGTTACCATTTTGAATTCGGATGGATATAAGGTGAGAAAGCTTGTGAATAATCAATATTTAGGTACAGAAGGTTCGGTGTCATGGGATGGGATACAAGATAATAATTCAAAAGCACCAGTTGGGATCTACATATTTCTAGTACAGGTTTTCGATCTTGATGGTAATGTCAAAAAATATAAAAAAACAGGAGTTCTGGCAACTTACTTATGAAAGTAGGTATTACCATATTTAATAAAATAAATAATAAGTTATTCTTTAATGAATTTTGACACATACGAATTAATGCCATCTGATATTTCTATGAAATAAATTCCTCTAGGATATGCTGAGATATCCGTTTCTAGTATGCTCTCTAGTTCGGTTCTCAAAAGCTGATTACCCAAAACATTTGTAAATACCACTTGATATTTAGCAGATAATTTGGCGTCAATACTTATTAGATTTTTTGCAGGGTTTGGGTAAATATTAAATAGTGATCCAAACTTGTTAACTTCATCAATACCCACATAAAAACAATCATGTACTTCATCGAATAAAGTTTGCAGAGTATCTATGGGTTCAATATTATCGCCATTTGATGTTCTTACCGATTGTATAAATGATGGCTCACCGAAAGGATCATCTGTTTGAGCAACTTTTACAAAAGCAAATAGAGAGGAGGTTCCATTTGATGCGCATCTGGTATCAGCACCAACCATTTTTGCTCCTTGCAAGGCCGCCATTAATTTGCATGCCAGATCTCCCGGAGAACTTAAAAACCTAGCTTCCATTGAATCCAGAACCTGCTGTCCTAGTAGTATGTTTCCTTGAATGGAATAATTTCGACCAAGAACATGGTTTTTATAATCATCAGTTGAGTTACCGGTATGGGCAGCTGATTCAGGTGCATCATCTGTAAAACCCACAATTCCATATTGCCTTATCTGAGGTTGACCACTTACATCATTATTTATCAGCCAATCAATTATTTCAGATGGTGAATCACCTTGATTCATTCTGTCTCTTGCATTTGCTTGATTTGTAGGGTGATAATAGGCCTGAGTATTTATTGCGCCTACGGCCGGGAAAAGTTCACCGAGGAAATCATCAGTATAGCCTGGAAAACTATTCATATCAACACACGAAGCTCCTGCGCTACCCACTTCTCCTGTCACAGTGTCAATGGCAACAATAGAAAATGTATCTTGTGAAATAACCGAGATGGTAAATAGAAAAGAAAGAGAGATTGAGATAATAATTTTTGTTTTCATGATATGATAATTTAAAATAAAAATGCCAACACATACAAGTCTTAGAATGATTATCTGATTTATATAAAATCAGGCAATAGCAATGTTTATTCTGTACTTGCTTTTTTCTGCCAAGGAAATCTTCCTTCAACCTCAACCTGAAGCGATAAACTAAGAAATGTACGAATCAATACAATTAACCCAAGAATAGTAACTGATTTCATAGTTGGTTCAGCAACTACTGTTGCCATAATATCTGCGGCAATCAGAATTTCCAATCCCAATAATATTGATTTACCTAAAGTTTGTCGGAGTACAATATAACTATTGGCTTTCTTTTTAGTCACTGAAATCAGAAAGATTATCAAAGAATAAACAGCACCAAAAAAAATTGTAAGCACTCCAATTGCTTCAACAATATCAGAAATGTAGTCTACATAGAATTTTACATTTTCCATAATAAAAAAATTAAGCTACATCAACTTCTGTTGAACTTTCCACCATCGGTCAGGAAGTTCATGGTTAAGAGCTGTTTGGTAATCATCGTAGGAGCATGGAACATACTGATGGCGCCTATATTTCTGACTTACAATATCTTTTGAGCTAACAATCATCCACCACCGATTGGTTTTTTTACTTTTTAGAAATACTAGGTCTTCTTCAAAGTCATCGATTTGTACATTGAATTTAACGTAGTCATTACTATCATTTTCTGGGAAATCGTTTTTTCGATTTGAAAAGCCATCTAAAAAGTACCACATCATTTGTGCATACAAGTGAGCTGACTCGCCATTATTGTCAAATGCTGGATTCAATTCATAGAAACCTATTGATGTTAACTTATCGCTCATACCAGCGTATCGGCATATTCGGCACATTTCTTCACCGGTAAAACCATTTGGCATAGGTTTATCTATTGCAGATGCCTCTCCATGTTTGATACATGAAATATCAATACTAAGAATATCAGAGTCGCGCACCATTGGCTCAACTTCTTCCATATCTGCTTTTACATTACCAAGCCGATTTGTGTCGAAGTATAAGTTTTTCATCAGTACTAAAGAATCCTGATCCACAAAATATGTTTGATACCCAATATTGGTAAAATTGAATAAAAAGTTCGGTTGATGAAGTATAATATGACTTAAATATGATTTACTGTTCAGTTCATGCTCATCATGACCCAGGTCAAAAACCGGATCAACTGAGGCAATATTGATAATTCGGCCAATATTTTCATATGCAAGGTAATTGGCATAAGTAAGATCCTGGCCACCTCCAATTATTAATGCAACAATATTGTTTTTTAGAAGCTCAGAAACAACTTCTTTGAGAGCAAAATAGGTATCATCGATGCGATGTCCTTTTTTAATGTTTCCAATATCTGCAATATTGACATTGTTCCAATGTGAAAACAGATTGTAAAACCAGTTTCTAACTTCATCAGGTGCATTATCACATCCCTTATTTAGTGTGGCCCTGTCATCGCCAACACCAATAATTGCGACATCGATATTTTCCAAATCGGGGAAACTTGTTTCCTCTTTATACATCTCAACCACCTCGGATAACCGATGTCGGCCTGTATCATCTGATAGTTGTATTTTTTCTATGTTTAACGGCTCAAGATAAGTGCTAATATCCATAGTTACTTGTTGGTTTCAAACTAATGGACGAAGATAGAAAATTATTCGTGGAATGTGTTTTGAATAAAATCAAAAAAGCCACAGATTCTCAAATTAATTCATTAATCTGTGAATCTGTGGCAGTTGTTTAAGCAATAATTTATTCAGAAATTATTTTTTCTTTTTAGCAAACCTTTTCTTAGGCATATTTTTAGGATCCTTTGAAATCTCATAGCACTCTTCAAGAGTCAGTGCTTCTGCATCGGTTCCTTTTGGTAATTTGTAGTTTTGCTTATCAATTACCATATATGGTCCATATCTACCATTAAGTAGCTGAACTTTTTCATCTTCAGGAAAAACCTTAATTATTTTCTCCCGGTCTGCTTTACGCTTTGCTTCAATTAGTTCGATTGATCTCTCAAGTGTTATTGATACAGGATCATCATCTTTTTTAATGGAAACAAAAACACTATTGTGTTTTACATATGGTCCAAATCTACCGATTGCAACAGTTACTTCTTTGTCTTCATAATTCCCCAGAGCTCTAGGGAAATCAAAAAGTTTCAGAGCTTCTTCCAGATTAATGGTTTCAATACTTTGAGTTTTGCGTAGTCCGGCAAATTTTGGTTTTTCTTCTGATTCTGTTTCACCTATTTGAGCCAAAGGGCCGAACCTGCCTATTTTCACAAATACATTTTTTCCAGATTCAGGATCAACACCCAATAATCGCTCACCACTAAATTTACCTGACTTTTCCTGTGTTTCTTCTATTTTGGCATGGAATGGACCATAAAATTCTTTGATCATCTCATTCCAATCCTTTTTACCTTCAGCGATTTCGTCAAATTCCTTCTCAACCTCCGCTGTAAAGTTATAGTCCATGATCTCTTCAAAAAACTGAACTAGAAACTTAGTAACAAGTCCACCAATATCAGTAGGAAAGAGTTTTGATTTATCAGAGGAGATATTATCTTGATGAACCTTTGATGATATATTACCATCAACTAAAGTAAGACAAGTTGCGGGCTGTTTAGCAGGCTCACGAGTTTCTTTTACGATATATTCACGCTTCTGAATAGTAGAAATAGTTGGTGCAAATGTTGATGGGCGTCCAATTCCAAGTTCTTCAAGTTTTTTTACCAATGATGCTTCTGTATATCGTGGAGCATGTTTTGTGAACCTCTCACGAGCTCTCATTTCCTTGAGATCTAGTATGTCACCATTCTCCATTGCAGGGAGAAGGCCTTGTTTTTCACCATTATCATCATCTGTGCTTTCCAAGTAAACCTTTAGAAAACCATCAAATATAATAACCTCTCCATTGGCAGTAAATAATCCATCAGCACCAGAAGATTGAACGTTTACAATTGTTTTTTCAAGCTTTGCATCACTCATTTGGGATGCAATTGTTCTTTTCCAAATTAATTCATAAAGACGCTGTTCATCGGAATTTCCATCCACAGTAGGGTTCTTCAGATAAGTAGGTCTGATTGCTTCATGTGCTTCCTGAGCTCCTTTTATTTTATTGGAATATTTTCGGATTTTTATGTACTCCGCACCGTAGGAACTTTCAATTTCAGC
>CALCGQ010000348.1 GCA_937901015.1 uncultured Bacteroidota bacterium
AATGTGATATAAAATATTGTATCTTTGTCACGTTTTTAAGAAACAAATCATAAATCATTAAATATGAATAAATTAAGCATCATTGTAATACTAGCTTTAACACTATCAACAATGAGTTGTGGTAATATTCAAGGTAATCAAGCAGATGAAAACACATCAGTTGTTAAAACTGAGAAAAGTGATTCAGATGAAATTAAACCTGAATATCTAACTTACGAAACTTTTAAAGAAAAGGTTTGGGATTTCGAAGCTAACCCACAAGAATGGGTTTATAAAGGTGAGGAACCATGTGTAATTGACTTTTATGCAGATTGGTGTAAACCTTGTAAAATGGTTGCTCCAATTATGGATAAGCTAGCTAAAGATTATGAAGGAAAAGTTAAAATCTACAAGATTGACACTGACAAAGAAAAACAGCTCGCAGGTGTTTTTGGCATAAGAAGTATTCCTTCTGTAATGTTTGTACCCATGAAAGGTGATCCATCAATGCAAGCTGGTGCATTACCAGAAGCACAATATGTTAAAATAATAGAAGAATCAGTACTTAATAAAAAATAATATCATAATAATATGGAACAATTAACTAAACAGTCATTCCTTGATAAAGTATTTAACTTTGAAACTAACAAAGATTGGAAATTCGAGGGTGACCTACCTTGCATTATTGACTTTTACGCTGATTGGTGTCAGCCATGTAAAGTTGTTGCCCCTATACTAAGCGAATTATCAGATGAGTATAAAGGTAAGATTAACATTTACAAAGTAAATACCGAAGAAGAAACGGAATTAGCAGCTGCCTTTGGTATTAGAAGCATACCTTCAATTCTATTTTGCCCAAAAGAAGGACAACCTCAGATGGCGCAAGGAGCTTTACCAAAAGAAACTTTAGTCCAGGCAATTAACGATGTGCTGTTAAAAGCATAGTTTGAAAAAGCAAAAAAACAGAACAGGCTTAATCTAAGCCTGTTTTTTTTTGCCGTATTTTCGCGTGAATATGAAATTAGAATTAATTAATACTCCTTTACTTTCAACATCATACTTCCCTCCCATCGAGTATATGTGTCACTTTGTGTCAAATAAATCGGTTAACATTGAAGTACAAGAAACCTACCCAAAACAAACCTATAGAAACCGATGCAGGATTATGACTGCCAATGGTTGCCTTGACCTATCCATACCCATAACAAAACCATCTGGCAATAATTCGAAAACAAAAGATATTGAGCTACTTTACCAGGAAAGGTGGCAAATTAATCATTGGCGTGCAATAGTATCTGCTTATAATGGATCACCATTTTTTCTATACTACAAAGATGAAATTGAGAACTTTTTCAGTGTAAAAGAGAACCTCCTTGTGGATCTAAATAACTCAATATTACAAACAATAATTGAGCTTCTTGGAATAGATTGCAAAGTCAACTTCACAGAGGAATTTACGAAGCCTAATACACTTATCAATGATTTCAGGTTCAGTATTACCCCTAAGAAAACTGTGGAAAGTGTAAATTTTGACATCTATACTCAAGTATTTTCTGAGAAATACAGTTTTGCCCCAAATCTAAGTATTCTCGACCTGATATTTAACCTTGGCCCTGAATCGAAAGAATATTTGAAAAAAGTTGCTGCTGTAATTAATTGCTAATCGGGATAAGCAATTCGCACATGATGAATATTTAACAGTTTCTTTTTAAGTACTTTCCTAGCAATATTTATTTGCTGCATTGTAATGTTTGCATTCAAAAACTGTCCACTCTCCATCAATGACATAAAGATATTATCAACAAGGTCATTTATCTTTTGTTCATCGGGATCATTTATACTCCTTGAAGCCGCTTCAACCGAATCTGCCATCATCACAACAGCTGTTTCTTTTGAAAAAGGTGCAGGACCATGATATGTAAATTCACTTTGATCTACTTCCATTCCCGGATTTAACTTTCTCTCAAGCCTATAAAAATACTCAACCCGCCTAGTTCCGTGATGCGTGCGAATAAAGTCTATTATTTGCTCAGGCAGTCTTGCTTTTCTTGCCATTTCAATTCCACCTAGTACATGTCCAATAATTATCTTAGCACTTTCTTCGTAAGAAATTTCATCATGTGGATTAAAACCGGCAACCTGATTTTCCACAAAAAACATCGGGTTTTTCATTTTCCCGATATCATGATAAAGAGCTCCTGTTCTTGCCAAAAGGGCATCTCCACCTATTTCGTATAATACCTCAGATGCAAGGTTAGCAACCTGAAGTGAATGCTGAAAAGTACCAGGTGCTTTTACACTTAATTCTCGTAATAGAGTATTATTTGTATTTGAAAGTTCCAGAAGAGTAAGCTGGGTTATTAAACCAAATACCTTCTCGTAAATAAAAATCATAGGAAATGCAAGTAGTATGAGCATAGAACTGGCGGCATAATACCCCATCATATTCCAAGAGAAACTTTCGAATGATCCTTCCTGTATTAATAACATTCCCACATAAACAACTATATATGTAAGAAATACCATTAATGATGCTCGGAATAAATCGGATCGCTTACTTAGACGTTGGACTGAATAAACGGCAATCAAACCAACTATTGCCTGAGTATAGAAAAACTCAAAACTATTTGGAGCATAAAAGCCAAGTAACATAAGTGTTACCAGATAAATAAATATAGCTATACCCGCATCCAGAAAAGCTGCAATTACAATTGCCAATAGGGCAAAAGGTATTAGATTCGACCAATTTGGGAATGCTATGAATATGAAATCCGTTAAAGCAATAAAAAGAAGCTGTGTTATTATTAATAGTACGGTATACTTCAACTGATCGTAATAGTTTTTCCTATAAAAGCGTATAAATAGGTATTGCACCAGAAACAGTAGTGCCACCAATGAGATCATACCTATAATAATATATGTTCTGGAATCAGAAGTATCCAGCACCTTCTCATAATCGTATTTCAAAGAAATAAGTGTTTGATACTTATCTGCAGTTACCAACTCACCGGTTGAAATTATAAGCTCACCTTTTTGAACCAGACCTCTAGTTGTACTAATATTTGATATTTGTTCATTAAGTTCAGAATTGCTTTTACGCTCATCATAAATAACATTCTGAACCAACGATTGTGATATAAGATTCTGCAGGAATATACTATCAGGAGAAGCTAGTTTATCAATCCGTACTCTTGTATCATCAATGGCTGTTCTAATATTGTAAAGCTGGCCTAATGTAGTTTCAGCTACAACATTGCCTTGTATTAATCTTAATTGATAAAATGGATCTTTTCCTTCAATGGCAGGATTATATTGGATAATTCCTCTACTCTCAAACCTCTTGTATAGTTTTAATAATAGCTTAACATACTTTGCAGAATCTGACCGTAGTGTATCTCGGGTGTAATTCTCCCAAGCAGAGTTGAAATTATTAATTAACTGGTTTTCACCCTGCTCAGCAATAGCATCATCATATCTGAAATAAGGAATAAAGTTTTCTTCAATTTGTTTCTTTTCATCCTCTATTTGAACTGAAGTCTTTAAAATCGCATAATCGAATGGCGCAATAAGATCATCATGACTCCAGGGCTTTCCCACTTGGAATTCGTACTTAAATAAACTTTCTTTAGGACTAACCCATATTACAGCAGCAATGGCCAGAATATAAATGGTGACCTTCAAAATTTCATAATAATTATGTTGTATTTTTGAAAAAAGTGTATTCATTTGAGTTTTTTTGAAGTGGCAAAATTAATCAAAAGGATCAATAAACTAAATTTTTCTTCCTATGACAAAATATGGCATATGTGTATTGTCGCTCGTACCTGTTAGGAAACAACCCTCCGACAGCAGTGAAATGATCAATCAGCTACTGTTTGGAGACCTCCTTTTTATTGATGAAATACTTGATAATTGGAGTTTAATCAGAACTTCTCATGACAATTATGAGGGGTGGATTGACAACAAACAGCTTCGATTAATTGAAGAGTCTGAGTTCAATAGTATACTAGCATCAGACATTCATTTTGTTAAGGACATTATATGTAGTGTAAAAAGTCAAGATAATAATGATGTAAATCTTGTTTTTGGAAGTAAGCTTCCGAATTATGCAAATGGAACTTTTAGAATATCTGATACAACCTACAATATAGAAGCTAAACAAACACCTCCATTATTATACAATCAGGACAAACTTCTGGCTACAGCCATAAAGTATATTGGTGCACCTTATCTATGGGGTGGCAGATCTCCTTTTGGAATAGATTGTTCAGGGTTAATTCAGATCGTATTTGGAATGCATGGAATATCCTTAAAGCGTGATGCATATCAGCAAGCAGAATCAGGTACCACAATAAATTTCATTAATGAAGCGCAGATAGGAGACCTAGTGTTTTTCGACAACGATGAAGGTAAGATAACTCATGTTGGGATAATCTCAGGTGAAAATAATATCTTACATGCCTCAGGTGAAGTTAGAATAGACCGTATCGATCACCATGGTATATATAATGAAGAAATAAAAAAGTACAGTCATAAACTCAGGATTATAAAGCGTATACTGAATTAATATAGACGAAGCTTCGACGGTATCATACCATTGTTGCTTACCTTCTTTTTATAAATCTGATCAATAAAAATATCTCGAACGCCTTTCTCAACTCCTGCTGCCCAATGGCCTACCATTCCACCACCACCTGCATTACCTGTGGTTAGAACTGCATAAATTATTTCTCTTGTTTTAATATCAAAAAAGGTAACCCATTGCATTGAGAATTCTCTGTCTTTATTAAAATTTACAAGATTAATTACCATTCCAATACCCTGAGTTTCATTAAGTACATATGAATTTACAATACTCTGTAGATCATCAAATGAAATACAGAAGTTGCCGTACTCAACAAAATTATTGAAGTCTCTTTTGTAGTAGTTTTGAAAAATGGGTGTTCCCATTAGCATATATGGTTTGTCCATCCATTTCTTTAATTCACCAATGCCTACATTATCATTGAATACTTTATTCCATTCATTGAAATAATCTTGAATTAATCTTGAACTTTGTCCAATCTTATCAGGATTAGATAACCTTAAGTAAGTTAAATCATAACCATAATAAACCAAGTCTTCTCTAAAGAAAACGTCCCCCGATCTGTTACCAAATACTTTAGCACCTAAAGGCTTTTGCACCTGACAATTTTGCGTACCTATATTTGGATAATACTTGAATTCTGTTGGAGTACCAAAACCAAAGTTTGGATTTGAGTTTACATTGTTTTTTGTGGATCCTGCATTAAATATATCCTTATCCCCAGATTCATATTTAATCAGAAAAATATTAGACTTATCCATATCATAAGTAGGACCTGTAAGATTTGAATATTTCTTATATTTAATATTCTTATCGTTAATTTCCAACACTTTGGCTTTAATCTCATCTCCATCTAATAGCATTATGTAATCCTGAGCATAAAGCTGAAATGTAAAAATAACTAGGACTGATAGCAATAACTTTTTCATGTGGTATTAACTTTTAATCAATTTAAATTAATAGTTCTTCCCAAAGATAAAAAATATATTTATGAGTTGAATCGTAAAACACAATCAAGAAAGTTAAAAAAAATAATATATCGCTTAAATATCACCTTTTGGCACAATTTCTGATAAGGAATAAACACATTAAATATTATAAGTAGAATTAGAATTAAACATAACCTTTAAAAGAAAATACAATGATATTATCCACAAACTTAAAACATGTTGCCACTTCAGCTGAACATGCTGAAACTTTAGCAAACAACAAAAATGTAATGATCTGTTGCGGACGCATGGGTCCAATGTGTCTTCCTGTTTATGATGTAATGGAAGGACTTCAAAGTGAATATTCTCACGTTGAGTTTCGTGATATGGCTTTCGACAGCCCTGAAGCAGGAGTAATTAGAAATCATCCAGCTTGTAGAAGTTTTATGGGCCTGCCATTTGTTGTTTATTACAAAAATGGTGAATTGGTAGCTGCTACTTCAAGTATTCAAAATAGAGATCAGATAACTGAAATACTTGATCGCGAATTTTAATATAGTTCCTGATAATAATCTAATATGGAAACAAAGCAATATGATGTAATAATACTTGGAGGCGGCCCTGCGGGGTTAACAGCAGGTATTTATCTGGCAAGAGCAAAAGCAAATGCTCTTGTTGTGGATACAAGCACAATTGGTGGTCAAACAGTACTGACATACGAAGTTGCTAACTATCCTGGAGTTGAGAAAACCTCTGGTTATCAATTAAGCTCCACCATGAGAAAACAAGCCGAATCATTTGGTTGTGACATCGTTTCAAATGTCAGTGTTTCTAATTTGGAAGTCGATGGAAAACTAAAATCACTTACTGTCAATGGTAAAATCAAATATGAATCAAAAGCAATAATTCTTGCTACAGGTGGTAGATCTAGAACTCTAAATGTTCCTGGAGAGATTGAGTTTAAGGGAAAAGGTATTTCATACTGTGCAACATGTGATGGTGATTTTTTCCAGGACAAGGAAATTGTTGTTGTAGGTGGCGGTAATTCAGCATTGGAAGAAGCCGACTCTTTGACAAAATATGCTAGTAAAGTGACAATATTGCATGAATTTGATTATTTTCAAGCATTGGGTCATGCGGTGGAAAAAGCCAAATCTAATCCAAAGATTGAGTTTATCATGAAATCACATATTACTGAATTTCATGGTGACAGCAAACTCACAGGGATAAGCTATGAAAGTTTAGATTTAGGTAAAAAATCTGTTATGAAAGTAGATGGTGTATTCATATTCATTGGCTATGTTGCCAATACTGAAAAGCTAACTGACTCAGGAGTCGGACTCAACGAGAGAGGTGAGGTAATTACTGATGAGAACCTTCAAACAAACATAGAAGGAGTATTCGCTGCTGGTGATAACAGAGCAGTAAGGTATCGTCAGATAACAACTGCTGTTGCCGACGGAACAATTGCGGCTTTAAACACTTTGGAATATATAAATCAGTAGAAAATTTGCTCATGGGCTTTTCCAAAGTTTAAACTTTGGAAAAGCCCTCTTGTCAAAAACCCTACTATTTATAATCACTATAAACTACTAAAAGTGCTGATATTTCAGCACTTTTTTTATTGCCCAGT
Source organism: uncultured Bacteroidota bacterium (assembly GCA_937901015.1). Taxonomy (GTDB): domain Bacteria; phylum Bacteroidota; class Bacteroidia; order Bacteroidales; family F082. The sequence goes on from CALCGQ010000348.1 coordinate 7,127, forward strand.
ATTTCAAAACAAATACATTTGCAGCGATAAATTCTTCGGGGCAGGGTGTAACTCCCTACCGGCGGTATAGTCCGCGACTCCCGATAAGTATTCTAGCTAAAGCGACAATATTATCGGGATTGATCTGGTGAAATTCCAGAACCGACAGTTAAAGTCTGGATGGTAGAAGAAGTATCATTGTTGTAATGATAACCGATTATGGTTATGGTTCGATTTTTAATAAAGGTCGATCTTTCATTGTAATAATTTTAGGTTGCCCCGAACAGTAGGGACAAATTATTAAAATAAATTACAATGTTTAAGAAAACCAAATTAATTGCATTCCTATTAGCATTTTCATTTGCATCTCTTGCTCAAAACAGTATTACTGGAATTGTTCTGAATCAAGAAACAATGGTACCTATCGCTGATGTCCATATTAAAATTTATGGTTATGAAGCTGGAACAACAACAAATCCTGATGGCACTTTCATTCTGAAGGATCTGATTTCCTCAAAAGTCACTTTAGAGTTTACTGCTCTGAGTTTTAAGAAATATACCATTGATATTAAACTAAACAATGGAACTAACAATCTTGGTACTATATTGTTGGAAAACCAACCCTATTCGCTGGATGAAATTTCCATAAATGCTGGCTTATCAATTGAAAGAGATTTACCAATAAGTGTTTCTAGTATTAGCTCCAATACCATAAACAATACCATTGGTGACCGCCCTTTACCACTAATAATGCAGAATACTCCGGGTGTTTTTAGTGTACGTGATGGTGGAGGTAGTGGAGACTCAAGACTAAGTATACGTGGCTTTCACCAGGAAAATGTTAGTCTGTTACTTAATGGCATTCCAATCAATGGCGAGGAAAATGGATTAGTTTATTGGAGTAACTGGCTGGGATTAAGCAGTTCAGCAGCTGAAATACAAATTCAGAAAGGCGCTGGTGTTGCCAATGCTTCTATCTACTCGGTTGGTGGAACCGTTAATATAATTACCAAAAATACTCAGCAAGTCAAAAGTGGAGCAATTAGCTTTAATACCAGTAGTTATGGGAATATTAACACTAACATCGTACTAAATAGTGGGTTATTGAAAAGCGGATGGAACGCTTCTTTGATGATTGGATTGGGAAAAGGCCTAGGTTATATTGATGCTACATATATGAGTTCATTTTCATACTTCTTCAATGCCACTAAACAACTTACTCCTGATCATAAAATCACCATCACTTTACTTGGAGCGCCTCAAAGGCATGGACAACGAACACTTAAACTCTCCAATGAAGAAGTAAATTATTCAGGTCTAAAATTCAATAAAGATTGGGGAGGTTTTAATGGCAAGATTAAAAATGCATCCGAAAACTTCTACCATAAGCCCTTCCTGTCCATTAATGATGAATATAGAATTAATGATAGAAATTTAATTTCTACATCAGTATACTTTTCTGTGGGACATGGTGGTGGAAGATGGTCGGAAAGCTTTAACTATGCTCCTTCTATTTTTTCTTATCGAGATAATGCAGGACAGATTGCTTGGAACAGAATCTATGATAATAACTCTAACCATGAACAAAGTTATAATTTAGATAACGGTGAAACTGTATCTGGATATTCAATTAATGCTCAAACAAACTTCCTGGCAAGTCATCTGCAAACAGGCATTATGTCAAATTATGAACTAAAACTAAATGATAAGATGAAATTTCTGGCAGGGGTTCACTACAGATATTTTAACTCATTTGTAAGAGAAGAAATTGATGATCTAATGGGTGGTAAATTTTTCATTGAAGACTATTCTTGGTCACTTGCAGGTGTCGCTGGAAGAAATCAGATAAAAACTGTTGGAGATATTATTAAAGTTGATAATAATACATTAATAAACTTCCTTAGTACATGGGCACAATTGGTTTACAATACAAATAGGTTTAATGCTTATGTTTCAGGAAGCTTTAATAATAATTGGTATCAGCGAATTGACAGATTTAATTACATTGATAATACAAAGAGTGAAGTTGTTTATAAACCTGGCTTTGATATCAGAGCTGGAATTATTGGCATAGCAAATGAAAACAACAGATTCTACTTTAATGGATCGATAATTTCTAAGGCACCTTATTTTAAATACGTCTTTGGAAACTTCACCAATGTTGTTGTTCAGGATCTGAAAAATGAAACAGCCAAGTCCATAGAATTAGGATATAAACTTGATTACAAAAGAATTAAACTGAACTTAACAGGATATATTACAGAGCGTGAGAATGTTTCATTACTAACCAATGAATATGTACAATTGGAAAATAGTGATCAAACCAGAGCAATGGTAACCGGACTTAACTCACTTAATAAGGGACTTGAGTTAGATTTCAGTTATACAGTTAGCCGTAGCCTTAAATTAGGGATTTGGGGATCAATGGGAAGTTTTAAATGGCAAAACAATGTGAGTGCCAGCCTTTTTAATGACAACAATGTTGTGGTTGACACTGTTAATGTATTTGTTAAAGATCTGTACATAGGTGGCACAGCTCAAAATCAGGTTGGAATTTTTGCTGACTTTGTAGTCCTTAAAACCCTTTACTTTAAAACAGAATATCAATATTTTGATGGTGTTTATGCTGATTTTGACCCAACAATCAGAAGTAACCCTATGGACATGAGTCAATCATACCGTTTTCCATCCTACGGTGTATTTAATGCATTTTTAGGCATTCCTTTCAGTTTTAGCAAGTTCCATGGACGTTTACAAATAAATGCCTTTAATATAATCAACACTAAGTATATTGTTCTAGGAGAAGATGGTATGGATCATGACCTTAATACTTTTAGGGGCTTTTGGTCATTTGGTCGTAACCTAACTTTTGGTTTAACTCTGAATTTCTAATTATATAAAAACTAAACCGTTATAGAACTAAAGGTTGCACGACTCTTAAAAAACTTATAAACACATATTAAATATTAAGAACCTGAATCAGTTAACGTTACAAAACTAACATATTATGATAGCTAATTAAATGTTAACAATTGTTAATAATTATTAATATTTACATAATGTAATACCCTATGATAATGCATATTTTAGCTACAAATAATCATTAATTAAAATTGACAAACCAAAAAACTTTTTATGCTTATGAAAAGAATTAATTTACTCTTAACAATGATGGTATTGGTATTATTTACCTCTGCCACATTTGCGCAAGGTGTAGTTAGAGGCGTTGTACAAGACGTAAACTCTGATGAAACTTTAATAGGTGCGACAGTAATAATTGAAGGTACCACAATAGGTGTTACAACAAACCTTGATGGTAGTTTCTTACTTATTGTACCTAGTGGAGACCACAAACTAGCTATTAGATTTGTAGGTTATGAAACCGAAGTTGTTGATATTTCAATTAAAGATGGATCAACTTATAATGTTGGTACTGTTTTGATGAAATCCAGTGCTGTTGGTCTTCAGGAAATCAATGTTTTTGCGAATGTTGCAATTGACAGAAAAACTCCTGTCGCTGTTTCAACTCTTAATGCCGCTGAGATTACAGAAAAACTTGGTAGTAGAGAATTACCTGAGGTATTAAATGAAACTCCTTCCGTTTATGCAGTTAAACAAGGTGGTGGTTTTGGTGACTCACGTATTAATATTCGTGGATTTGATCAACGTAACATTGCTATTATGGTTAACGGTATTCCTGTTAATGATATGGAAAATGGTTGGGTATATTGGTCAAACTGGGCTGGTTTAGGAGATGCTCTTCAAACCATGCAAGTTCAGCGAGGTCTTGGTGCTTCAAAACTTGCCATTAACTCAGTTGGTGGTACCATGAATATGATTACAAGACAAACGGATGTTAATGCCGGTGGGTCTTTTCAAGCTGAAATGACAGATTATGGTAATAAAAAAGTTACTCTATCTCTTTCAACTGGAAAAACTAAAAAAGGATGGGCAGTTTCATTTGCTGGATCAAGAACTGAAGGTCCTGGTTACATTGATCAAACTTGGGTTGATGCATGGTCTTATTTTGTATCCATTTCAAAAGAATGGAAAAATCACTTGTTTACTTTTACAGCAGTTGGCGCACCTCAAAAACATGGTCAAAGGTCTTATACTGTATCAGAGAAGAACTTCGAAAAATATGGTGCTAAATACAACCAGCATTGGGGAACATATGATGGAAACGTATTGATGGAACGTGAAAACTATTATCACAAACCACAACTTGCCTTGAACTGGTATTGGAATATAAATGAAAAATCATTTTTAGCTACTTCTGTATATGCTAGTTTTGGTAGTGGATATGGTACAGGTACGCTAGATAACAGATATGACATTCCACCAAGATACCGTATTGGTAGAACAAACAACGGACAAATTGACTGGGATGGTGTTGCAAATGAAAATGCTACACATACTGATACTGCTCATTTTGCAAATGGTAATTATGCTGCTGGTGGTAATTTATTTGCTGCTAATGGCGATACCATTGAAGAAGGTGGAGTTCAGCTTTCAAAAAATATCTTAAGAGAATCAGTTAATGAGCACACATGGTGGGGAATTATCTCAACCTTCAATCATACATTCAAAAACAAATCTACTTTAATCGCTGGTATTGATGGTCGTACTTATGTTGGACGTCACTATAGAAGAGTAAGAAATTTAATGGGTGGTGATTATTGGTTTGAAGGTTACGGCCTTGCTGTTGATGGTGTTGCCGGAAGAGATCAGTTAAAAAATGTAGGTGACAAAATTGCATATGACAATGACGGTATCGTAAGATATGGTGGCGCATTTGCACAGTGGGAAATCACAAAAGGTAACCTTTCATTCTTTGCAGCTGGTACAATATCAAACACATGGTACGGTAAAGTTGATAGATATAACTATGTTAATACAGATCAGCAAACTGCTGACTTCGTAAACGCACTCGGTTACAATGCAAAAGCTGGTTTAAACTATAACCTTAATGAGAAAAACAATCTTTATATGAACCTTGGATATTATTCAAGAGCTCCATATTGGGATTTCGTTTTCACCAACTATAACAAAAACTCACTAGTTCCAGTAAATGATATCATGAATGAAAAAATCATGGGTATTGAAATTGGATATGGTTTAAGAGAAAAATGGATGGCATTAAATGTTAACCTTTATTATACAGACTGGGCTGACAAATCATATACTGACCGCTTCCAAAATGCAGCCGGTGATGACTTTACTGCTCCTGTAACAGGATTAAGAGCAACACATATGGGTGTTGAAGTTGATGCTAAATTTAAAGCAACTCCATGGTTAGACTTCTTCGTAGTTCTAGGTCTAGGTGACTGGAAATGGAAAAATGACGTAAGTGCTGTTATTTTTGATGACAATGGTGCAGTTGTTGACACTGTTAATGTTTATGCTAAAGATGTAGCTGTTGGTGGACAACCTCAAACACAAATTGTTGTTGGTACTAAATTTCAACCAATCAAAAGATGGTATATTGGTGCTTCATACCGTTATTACGACAGAATTAATAGAGATTATGACGTAATAGAGCTTGATAACCCTGGTTATGAGCCTGAATTACTTCCTGCTTATGGCATGCTTGATTTAAATACAAGTTATCAGTTTAAAATTGCTGGTTTAACTTCATATGCAGGCATGAGTATTTATAATGCTATTGATGATGTTGTTAAAACACAAGGAGATCAATATGGTTACTTCTGGTCATACGGAAGAACGTTTAACTTCTCTTTAAAAGTTACTTTCTAAGAGTTTAATTCTCTTAAAAAAAAGCCTCCAATTTGGGGGCTTTTTTTTTACCTTTATCGGCGGTAAACTTATCAATACATGAAAATTATCAAAAAAAAAACAGTGTTAATTATCACGCTCTTAATTACAACACTAATTGGATGCGATAGTAAAACACAAAAGGACTTTACTGAAGAAAAACCATACCTGATTATCCTATCACTGGATGGTTTTAGATGGGACTATTGCAATAATGCAACCACTCCCACTTTTGATTCATTAGCCAAAATAGGTGCCAAAGCCCAATCATTACGTCCCTGTTTTCCTACTAAAACATTTCCTAATCATTATTCACTTGCCACAGGATTACATCCCGACAATCATGGGATTATTCTTAATAATTTCTATGCTACCGATTTACAATTACCATATTCAATACGAAATAAGAAAGCTGTAACAAATGGAGAATTCTATAATGGAAATCCAATTTGGAATGTTGCAGAAGCAAATGGAGTTAAAACAGCAACTCTATTCTGGGTTGGTGCATCTGCAGCAATCAACAATAAGCAACCTTCACATTGGTCAGCATACTTTGAGGGACTTTCTCTTGACTCTAGAATTGACAGTGTTGTAAACTGGCTTAACCTACCAAGTGAAGAAAGACCGCATTTGATCATGTGGTATTATAAGGAGCCTGATAATATTGGTCATATTTACGGCCCTGATAGCCCTGAGTTAATTACAGAGGTAGAAAAGCTGGATTCATTTATAAAAGATTTCTTTACTGCTGTACGTAAACTACCAATTTATAATGAGCTTAACATTATAATAACATCTGATCACGGAATGACAAGTATTTCGTCTGAAAAAGAAATATTTTTAACTAGTATTATTGACACCAGCAATATTGAATTTTATAATGGAGGTAATCCAATAATTAATCTAAAAGTTAAAGATGGTAAGGTAAATAAAGTCTATGGTGACTTAGTATCTCAGAGTGAGAATATCGAAGTCTGGAAACATGGTGAGGGTCCTCCTAAATATCACTATGGAAATAATATTAGAACTCAAGATATCACTGTTGTTGCAAAACCTGAGTGGAGCATTTATTATTCAAAAAAAGGGTATGATAGCCATGGTACTCATGGTTATTCAAATGATTTTATGGATATGCATGCCATTTTTTATGCAGCAGGACCGGCGTTTAAAGAGAATTATTTACACCCAACGTTCAACATTATCGATATCTATCCTCTTATGGGTGAAATACTTAAAATAAAAGTACCAGAATCAGACGGTGACTTAAAAAATGTTATCGGTATGATTAAATAAATCTATCAGATGAAAAAGAAAAATGTTTTTCTCACAGTAGTATTACTGATAATTGGAATATCAGTAAACGCACAATCCTCACTTATTCAATCAGGGCCAATGCTTGGCTATAGCGAAATGCTGGAGGTTCCAATATGGTTACAAACTAAGATACCTGCAAAGGTACAAATAGCATACTGGTTAGAGGATGAGCCTGATATCAAAAGCCTTACCAATATAATCTTCACTGAGAAGAACACTGCTTTTACTGCAGTTCTTGTCGCAGATAGCGTTGAACCTGGTAATAACTATAATTATGAAGTTATTATAAATGATAAAGTTCAAAATCTGCCATACGAAACTAAATTCGAGACCCAGCAAATATGGAAATGGCGTACAGACCCTCCAAACTTTTCATTTGTAATGGGTAGTGGAACATATATCAATGAAGAAAAATATGACCGTCCGGGCAAAGGATATGGTGATGGGTATGATATATTCAATTCAATGAATAGGTTGGATCCTAATTTTATGATATGGTTGGGAGATAATATATATTTAAGGGAACCTGACTGGAATAGCCGAACAGGAATTCATCATCGTTATACTCATACAAGGTCAACACCAGAAATGCAGGCTTTTCTTGCATCTACACATAATTATGCGATTCTAGATGACCATGATTTTGGCCCAAATGATAGTGACAGAGGTTTCTGGAATAAAAATGAAACACTGAAAGCTTTTGAACTATTCTGGGCAAATCCTTCTTACGGAGTTGGAAATATTGAAGGTGCCATTACTTCGTTTCAATGGGGTGATGCAGACTTTTTTCTACTTGACAACAGAACACATAGATCACCAAACAAGAGAAAAACAGGAGAAAGAACTCAGCTGGGAGAAGATCAGATACAATGGCTTTTTGATAACCTTGCCACAAGTTACGGTACATTTAAATTTGTGGTTCTTGGCGGTCAGTTTCTATCCACTTCTGCTACTTATGAGTCATATATGAACTATGGTTTTGAAAAGGAAAGACAAAGAATTATTGACTTCATATATGAGGAGAATATTAAAAATGTAGTATTTCTTACAGGTGATGTTCATTTTTCCGAATTAGCTGTGTTAAAGAAAAAAGGAAAGCCCACAATATGGGATATCACTAGTTCACCATTAAACTCAGGGACCAATACTCATGCCTTGGAAAAGGATAATAAGCTTAGGGTTGATGGCTCAGTGATAATGGTAAGAAACTTTGTTGAAATAGGCCTGTCGGGACCTGTAAAAGAAAGAAAAATAGATCTCAATTATTATGACACTGATGGAAACCTGCTATGGAGCTATCAAATAATTAGAGAATATTAAAAAAACGTATAGAAGCTAAAATACGGAAAAATAGATAACTCGGGATTTCAGTTTCGGTCATCTGACTTCGGTCTTCAGCCTCCAGTCTCCGGTCCTCCGTCATCTGTCCTCGGTCTTATGTCCTCGGTCTTCAAAACATAAACTTCACAGAGTCCTAACCTAGAACTAGATAATAAATAATTATTCTAAAAATCACTCATGCTAGCAGTTCGATTTTGAAGTATATGATCGGCAACCACAAGTGCAGCCATTGATTCAATAATTGGCACAGCCCTTGGAACTACACATACATCGTGTCTACCTTTGCTCTTTAAGGTAATTTGGTTTCCATCCAAATCTATGGTTTCCTGGTCCTGCATAATTGTGGAAACAGGCTTAAATGCAGCCTTAAAATAAATATCTTCTCCATTGGACAGACCTCCTTGTATGCCACCTGAATTATTAGTTATTGTACCTACTTTTTTATCTTCAACTTTAAATAAATCATTGTGCTCCGACCCTTTCATATGAGCACTTTGAAAACCACTTCCGAACTCAAATCCTTTTACGGCATTTATTCCAAGGATTGCATGACCAAGATCTGCATTTAGTTTATTAAAAACTGGCTCTCCTAATCCCACAGGTGGATTACTAATAATACAACAAATTTCACCGCCCAAACTATCACCCTCTTCTTTGGTTTTGGTGATTAAATCAATCATGGCATCGGAAGTCAATTGGTCAGGACATCGTACCATTGACTCTTCTATAATACTTAGGTCCAACTCTTTATAACCTTTTCTTATTACAACCTCTCCCACCCTAGAAACATATGCTTTAATTGTAATGTTAAAATGAGTTAAGAATATCTGAGTTAGGGCTCCAGCAACTACTCTGGAAACAGTTTCTCTTGCTGAAGATCGACCTCCTCCAGCTTCTTCACGTAATCCGTACTTGCTAGCATAAGTATAATCTGCGTGCGATGGCCTAAATACATTTGAGATATCATTATAATCTTTTGAACGAACATCCTTATTTCTGATAATATAACCGATTGGTGAACCCAGAGTTATACCATCCTTAATACCAGACAAAAACTCAACTTTATCCAACTCATCTCGGCTAGTAACAATGGTAGATTGACCCGGTCTTCTCTTATTCAATTGTTCCTGAACAAAATCCATATCTATCCTTAATCCGGAAGGAAGCCCCTCAAGTACTCCTCCAATTGCAATACCATGCGATTCGCCAAAGGTGGTAAGTCTGATTATTTTTCCTATTATGTTACCTGCCATTAATAATTACTTTTATAAATTTGTAAAGTTAATTATTTATCATTTTAGTTATGAGTCAAATCAAAAACATGTATAGCACTGTCATAATAATAGGTTTTTTATCATTATTATTTTCAAGTTGCAATAAACAAGAAGCTTTACCATATTTCCTAATATCAAATGATTTTGCAAGATATTGTAAGTTTGATGAAGGTAGCAGCTGGGTATTTCAAAATGACAGTACTTTGGTAACTGATTCCATTAATATATCTGAAATAAAAGAATCCAGAAGGTTTCAACCTGATCCAATTAAACATCAATATCAGGCAACTGATATGTTTATGAGTGATAATGTATTTCAGATTGCACGATATGAAATCACTGCTGGAGACTATACTCCTGAATCCGGAGAAATGAATTCTTTATTTAGAATCTACTTTGAAGATGGCAAATATCAAATTGCATTCTCCCCTCAGTTCCCTATTGGTGAGGACATTATTATGGGTGATGAGATTGGAGTCTACAAAAATGTAGAGATTATTGCCGATTATCAGCTCAATGGAAATACCTATAAAGATGTTTGGCATACAAATGTTATCGTATCAGTAAACAATAATATTGAATACGATTATTGGATAGCTAAGAATTATGGGTTAATAAAAACAGTTATAACTAATGATGGAACAACAATCTCCTCTAGTCTTAAGTCAGCAAGCCTAATACAAAATTAGTTATCAACGTAACAGATTGATTAATTAACCAATCTGTTACATTAATTGCATATTTATTTAAGCATCTTAAGTCTTGATTTAAGGCCTTCAATTTCTTCTCTGGCTTTCTCAATCTTAAGTTCAAATTCTTCTTTTAATTTATTTGATTGCTTTGAATTTGCAAAGAAGCCAATATTATTTTCCCAAACATCAAGGTCTTCTTTGATTTTTCTGATCTTACCAGAAATAAATGTCCTTTCTTTGGTAATACGCTGATCAGCATCAGGACTTGATTTTAAGAATTCAACTTTATCCTTAAAGTCTTTGGCAGATAAATCGGATTTATTAATATCCATTTTTGCCAGAAGAGAATCAATTGCAGCTCTGTATTGAGTCTGAACTTTTTCTTTTTCCTTAAACGGAACATATCCAACTTCCATCCATATATTCTGAAAATTCTTCAGCGCAGAAAGATTTGCATCCTTGTCTTTCACAATTTCATACTCTGATATACTCTTTATCAGATCCTTCTTTTTCTTGAGATTATCATCCTCTACCGCATGCAATCCTTTGAAATGCTCAGATTTTCTATTAAAGAAATCATCACATATTGATCTGAATCTCTTCCAAATTTTATCAGAATATTTACGTGGTACCGGACCAATATTCTTCCATTCTTTTTGAAGTCGGATAAGCTCCTTAGTTGACTTACCCCAATCATTTGTTTGGTTTACGGCTTCAGCTTTGGTACAAAGTTCGAGTTTTAGATTATAGTTGTTTACCTGTTGTTCTTTCAATTCATTCAGATAATCCCGTTTTGAATTAAAGAAACTATCTAAATACCCTTTAAAAGTCGACCATACCTCATCGTTCTTTGATTTTGGAGCACGACCAATAGTTTTCCAGAGTTTCAACAACTCATTCATTTTATCAGTTGCCGACTGCCATCCCTTAAGCGTTTCTACAGGCTCACTAACAACTTCTTTTGCTTTTTCGCAAAGAGCAACCTTAGCATCATAATTACCTTGTTGCTGATCTTGTAATTCTTTATAATACTCCTTACGACGTTGATTAATCTTATCAGTTATACCTTTGAATCTTTCCCAGATATCTTCCTTAACGTCAGTTGGAACCGGACCTATTTCACGCCATTTATCATGATAATGTTGTAGTAGTTTAAATGACTTAAGTATGGATTTTTCAACTAATAATTCTTCTGCCTTCTCACAAAGAGCAACTTTGGCTTCAAAGTTCTTTTTTAGATCAAGATCACGAAGCTCTCTATTGATTCTTACTTTATCGAAGAATTTCTCTACTAAGAAATGATAACTCTGCCAAAGGTTTCTTAGTTCAGAAGCAGGAACCATTCCTATTTCTTTCCAACGGTCCTGTAATGTTTTGAACTCGTCGTAAGTTTTTTTCAATGTTTCCTCAGAATTCACAAGATTTTTAAGATCCTCTAACAGTTCATATTTCAACTGAAGATTAACTTGTTTTTGTTTTTCCAGATCCTGTGAAAACTTAGCTTTATTATGTCTATACAATCCTAAAGCAACACTAAATCTTGCTTCCAAAGGATCTTCATTATGTTTGAAATCTTCTTCTTTACCACCTCCTGCAATGAAATCTTTCTTTTCACTTTCTATCTCATCCTTATTGAGATGATAGAATACAGAGTTGACTTTTGCAACTTGTGCTTTTATGAGAGAAATATCCTTTTCCTGCACTACATCTTCAAGAATTTCAACTAGCTCCTGTTTATTGAGCTGATCAAAATCAATATCTAGATATAAAGCACCATGATCATCATCTGCTTTTTCATGCAACATGAGAATTATGCTTTCTCTTTCTTCATCACTGATTTGTTTCTTATCAGCATCACTAGCTTTTTCCTCTACTAAATCAGAAACCTCAGGAATAGGTTTCTCATCAATTGTCGGCTTAACTTCAACTGGTGGTTTCTCTTCAAGGGTTGTTTTCTCCTCAACAGTATCAACTTTTTCAGTTGAATCTGCTACCTTGGTTTGTAATAGACTAATTATCTCACCCTTATCAGAATCAGATATCTGTTTTTCATCGCTTACAACAGGTTTTTCCTCTTTATTAGCACTTACAACTTCGTTTTCAGTTGCATCAGTTTTCTCCTCCTGGATTTCAGATTTATTCTCAATCTCAGGATTTTGATTTGGTTGTTCTTTCTTATCCATTATTTTAAACTTTTCAATATCCGACAAGCCTGCAAACAGACTACGGTTCATAGATTTACAAATAGT
>CALCGQ010000349.1 GCA_937901015.1 uncultured Bacteroidota bacterium
TGACTGTTTTTTGACTAAAAAAAGTTGGTGATTCTAATTTTGTCAATGTTGACATAAATAGAATGATCATCTTTTCTTATATCCTATAAATACATAATGTTCGTATAAAATCGGAATATATTTCAACATTTACTCCACGCAGTCCCAAGAATTCGGGATGCAGACCGCCTAGAGTCCTTTATATTGTTAATCATTTTACCTTTTACTTCTTCAAAAGATCACGAATTTCAGTCAATAGGATCTCCTCTTTGCTTGGAGCAGGATCAGTAACAGTAGCTTCTTCTTCCTTCTTTTCCAATTTTTCCTTCATTTTATTATAAGTTTTAACAACCATGAAAATTGCAAAAGCAACAATTAGAAAAGTAATAATTGAGTTTATGAATAACCCGTAATTGATAGCCACTTCAGCCATTCCATCTGCGGCTCCAATAGAAGTCTCTGCTATTTCAGATTGGATGACATATTTTAATTGTGAAAAATTGACACCACCTATTAATTTTCCCACTGGGGGCAGTATAATGTCTTTGACTAAAGATTTTATAATTGCACCGAAATATGTAGCCATGATAAGACCTACAGCCAATTCCACTACATTACCTTTACTAATAAATTTCTTGAATTCGTTCATATTAATTATTGTTTAGATAGATGTTATATTGCAAGATATTTCTTCTCAATGATTGACAATGGGAGTCTGTATACTAACTTCTTATTTTATTGATATAGATACCATATTGTCTCATATGGATATGTGTAATGGCCTTATAACATTCAAGGCTTTTGTGTCAATTTCTTTTTTCAGATATAACAGAATGATTAAACAAGCAGACTCTTTTCTAAATGCATATAAAATCGGGATGTAGTTCGATATATACTCATGTTGGGTCTTCAGACCACTAAAAGTCCTATTTATTGTACATTGGGCTTTTTAATTGAGATTTCGATATTCCGTAGGACTTAACCCTACTTTTTCTTTAAATATTTTGCTAAAATGTTGCGGATAATCAAATCCTAAACTGTATGCAACTTCACTTATTGTATTTTGTGAACTTAACAATATTGACTTTGCTCTATCTATCAATTGTAAATATATATGTTCTTTGGCACTTTTTCCTGTTTCTGATTTTAACAGATCACTCAAATAATGACCCGACATATTCATTGATTCGCCACACTTTGAAACCGATGGAATTCCTTTTTCTATCGGTTGATTTGAAGCAAAATAATTTTTCAAATAGTGTTCAAATCTAGTTATATAATCTTTGCTAAAATTCGTTCGTGTCAGAAACTGTCTGTCATAGTAACGATTGCTATACTTTAAAATAGATTCCAAATTATGTATAATTAGTTCTTGACTATGACGGTCTAAATTCTGTTTAAGTTCTTGTTCTATACTATAGACTATTTCTGTAAGCGCTATTCTTTCTATATGGGACAAATGCAATGCTTCATTAACATCATAGTCAAAGAATGTATATTGTTGAATACTTTTACCAAGTTCAGATTTGCGAATTAAATCAGGGTGGAAGAATATAGACCAACCATTTAAGTCGATTATTGGGTTGCCTGTGACTTTAACAACTTGGTTCGGCGCTAAAAAAAGCAATGTTCCTTCAACGAAGTCGTAAGAATTTCTGCCGTAATCAATTGCTCCCTTAATATCGTTTTTTAGTGAAATTAAATACATGCCAAAAGTTATGCTAACATTTTGAATATTCAAATTCATCTCGGGTGTATGCCTGAATACAGAAATCAAAGGGTGCAAAGGTTTTTCCAATCCCAATAATTTATGGGCTTCTGAAATAGTCTTTATATTGTAAATCTTGGACATTTATTTTGATTGTTCTTTCAATATTTGTTGATAGTATATTGCTGCTCTTTCTTTAGAAAAATAATCTATGACAATCAAAGAGCCACCTATAATCATTAGCCCCAAAGCAATAGACAGAAAAATTCTGTTTTCAAAGTACATAAAAGCGATAAAAGTAACAGCAAAACAAATTCCACTAATTATTGCAGACATTTTGTACATCCATTGAAAACCTTCAACACGCTCTTTTTCTTGTTGAATAAAAGTGATTGGGTTTTCGTTGTATTGTTTTTCAAATGTTATCATTCTTTTCTTATTGGCTTGAAAACCAAAAGATATACCTGTAAAAAGCAAACCAACAACAAGAAGCACGCAAGCAAATGATTTGGCATTTGGTGTGGTTCCTATTTTCCAAGTCAAGAAAGAAAGGGCGAGTATCGCAATTCCTGAAATGAGAACTATTGTTCCTTCAAATAATTCTCCTTTGAACCAATTAGTGGTATGTTGAAAAAAATCCATTTTGTAAATTTAAATGTTTTTATTTAATTCCTTTTTTCCTAAACTCATAAGCCAGTTCATATACATTTTGTCCCAAACTCTGTATGGTAACCACAAACGCAAATAGATAAGTGCCTTTGCCACAAAACCAGGTCTGTATCTTGGTTTAGGTTTCTTTGTAGTTCCCGCCTTAAAAACTACTTTGGCAATATCTTCTGGCGACCAAGTTCCAAAAGCATCTGGTTTTAAGGCTTCACTTGTTATCTTCTTGACTCCGTGCATTAACTGTTTATAAGGGTTACTATCCATTCCTAAAACAGCACCGTTAGTTCCAAAATTTGAAGCAATTGCTCCTGGTTGAATCATTGTTACATCAATTCCAAATGGTTTCAATTCTGCTCGCATAGCATCATTCATAGAAGTAAGTGCATATTTCGTAGCCTGATAAACACCTCCTGCGGGTGTTGTAAATTCGCCACCACTTGAGCCAATATTAACGATACGACCAAAACCTGTTTCTCGCATTTTAGGAAGTACAGCTTGTGTAACTGCTAGAAGTCCAAAAACATTGGTTTCGTATTGCTGTTTAACAATTTCAATGGGAATAGTTTCCATTGGTGACATTAAACCTATTGCGGCATTATTGATTAAAATCCCTACGGCACCGTGTTTTTGTTCTATCGTTTTAACAGCTTCATCTATGGTGTCTTGGTCGGTAACATCTAAACGAAGTATTTGACAGCCTACATTCTTCAAATCCTTAATTGAATCTAAGTGTCTTGCTGTGGCATAAGTTGGATAACCTGCATTTACAAATTTTAATGCTGTAGCACGACCAGCACCAGATGAGCATCCTGTTATCAGTACAGCGGATAAAGTATTGGTATTTGACATTCAGAAAGATTATTAATTAATAATCCGCAAAATTCCTATAATCCTATTTTATTAACGTAACCAAATCGCAGAAGATTGAATATATTTTGCAGAATGACGACTTTAATTATTACACAACTCTATAAGGGTGAAATCACCATGGAAAAATAATTGCTTACGGTAAAACCTACATTTTTGAAAGCAAATAATTAAAGTTTTAAAAAACCCAATTTTCAGATTATAATTGCATGTTTCACTTTTTGCATTTATTATAGGTTTGAAAAGTATGTAAACCAACCTTGTAAAGATATTGGAACCTATGACTGTTATTTGACTAAAAAAAGTTGGTGAATCTAATTTTGTCAACATTGACAAAATTGAAATGGGGTCAAATTGGAAAAATCGGTCAAACTGACCACCCCAGGCCGATCCTAATAGACCAGAATATATACATTAAAATCAGACATATACGGTGGTCAGTTTAAATCGGAGCTAGGTGGTCAGATGCACTGGATTTTCCACTAAGAAGGTGGACTTGTAAAAGCCCCTATAAGGGGCCAAAGTCGAGCCGTTGTTGCTCCTCTAATCGTTCTTGCTCTTCCTGATATTTGACATACTTCTTGATTTTATCTTCATCAAGCCCTATAGTGTCAACACAATACCCTCGTGACCAAAAGTGATTTCCCCAATAGGGCTTCACTTTCAATTGGGGGTAACTTTTAAAGATCTTGATTGCTGTTTTACCCTTCAAAGTCCCCATAAGTTGTGATATTGATAATTTGGGCGGAACACTTACTATCAAGTGTACATGGTCAATTTGAATATTCATTTCTATCATTTCACATGATTTCCATTCTAATAACATTGGAATATCTTTTGAAAGTGATTCTTTAACTAGATTATCTAGAATTCTATATCGGTACTTTGGTGTCCAAACTATATAGTAAGTACATCGATAAATAACATGACTTAATTTCTTAAAATTACTCATGTCACGAAGTTAATAATTTTTAGGCATAGCCCCTTAAACATTACCACCACCAAAGGAGGTGGTTTTAAGATTTATAATAAAAGATTACAAAAATATTTACAAATCACTAAATATCATAAATAGAATGACTTATAATTGAGTTAGAGAAGTTCCTGATTACTATTATATTTTTTAAAATACAAACAAACATCACACATATTAATACCAATTTTTTCAAACAATTTCTTATTAACTAAATCGTGATTACAAAGTGTATCTGGCACATTCCAACACATTAGTTCATTATGGATATTGAACATAACACATTCCTTCTTTGAACAACTAAAATATTCATAACACTTTTCCATAACCTATCTAAATCATAATTGTTTAAAGAAACAAATATATAATTATATACATTATTCAATAGTATAAAATGTTGGCAGAAATTAAATTAGTTAAATAATGCAATAAAATAACAATTACGACATCAGTTTTGATGGTTTCTATAGTTATACATAGTTTATTGTAATTGGGGGGTAACGCAGTTCGGGTAAAAATCTATAAAACACATTAAATAAGATAAATAAGGTTTAAATCATAAAACAATTAGAACTAATTTAAAACAAATAGTCTAATTTTATCACTCATCATTTTTTTAAACTTACTAGAAGTTAACCACTATAAAGCAATTAATATTTTTGATTGTAATTGACTGTATCTGTAGTATTTATTCATATTATTATGTTTGGGTTAGGTAGTGTAAATATAGTTGTTTTTAGTTGAGTGGATTAGGGAATGCAAAAATGAGGTTGTGGTTAACCTATTGCCGGGTTTTAAAGATCAGCCTTTGCAGAAGCCTAAAGCAAGGCCAGCACGTTGGGACCAGCCGGAGGCAGGCGGGCTTGTGCATTATAACAACATGATCTCGCATAAGTCTTCCATTCAGGCTTAGGTTACATGGGTTTAGATCGAAAATGAATATCGATATTCAAAGTCGACCAAAGTGTGCAGGATAACATCTTGCATTTTTATTCATTTATATAATCCCTAATTAATCTACACCATTCCAAATATCCTGAACCATTCAAATGTATGTTGTCACCACTATCAAAGTTGGGATTAAGTATTTGCCCACTCACAAAACTAGAATACAAATCAATGAAGATTATGTTATTCTCATCACAATATGGAAAAACCGGAGCCATTGACCACCTGAAACCGAAGTTAATTGACCATCAGTTCCGGTTTACTTTGACCATGTATTTCCAGAATATTAGAGATTAGTAACTGTTTGTTTTTCTGTCATATATATTGTTTTGCAGTTTTTATCACCTTGCATTATGCATGGGTGGTCACTCAAACCGGTATGGGGTGGTCAGTGTGGCCGATTTATCCAAATTGACACAGGAAAACTGACTCATATTGAAATTCATAGTATTGATAGGCTTGGTCGTAATACTATTAATGTTTTGAATGTATGGCAAACTCTCACGGAACTTGGTATTAAGATAGTCTGTAGAAATCCAAATCTTACTAATTTTAAAAGTGACGGTACTCAAGATGAGGTTTCTGAAATGATTATTTCAATTTTGTCAATAATGGCGAAATTTGAAAGAAATATGATACTCGACAGACAAAAAGAGGGTATTGCTCTGGCAAAATTGCGTGGAATTTATGTTGGCAGGCGTGTGGGCACAACTGAAGCAAAGAAAAGTTTCTCAAAAAAGAACGAAATCAAAAAATCATTCAATATTTAGATAAAAAATATAGATATAATGAGATTAGTAAAATCGTTGGTTGTTCTTACTCTACAATAAATAAAGTAAAGACGATATACCTGGAATATAAATAAGAGATATAAAATGTAAGTCTCAGAAGTATTCTGACAGTTATTGAGAATTAATCTAAATTATTAGTATCATATGGTTAATAAATGAAAGTTGCTTAGTTCTATCAAATCGTAGCCAATGAATACAAAAGTGAATTATAGTTAATTATTTATAAACGTATATGAACCCTTAATGCATAATAGTTTGTAGGAAAAGAGTTTTCGGTAGATACCAGTTGCCATAATTTTGGATATGCCAGCATATGGCGATTATGGAATGTTGAAAGATTTGATGAAAAAGCATTTTAATAATATATAAAACTAACTAATCTCCTTTTTAAAAAGTATTTAACTAATAATTTAATCATATGTGGTTTAATTCCTCGACCCTTTGGGTCGAAAACAATAATGTTTGCTCAGCAAACTCAATTTAATACTCCTACGGCTCTGCATCGGGGTAGTTTATTAATTTTTTTGACATGCATCGCAGCTGAGTTAAGATGGTCTTCGCGCAAACGGTAGTAACTACGTAGTTCCTTGACAAGATCTTTGGCTACAAAGCAGAGATTCAATAAACCATGTTTTTTTTTCGACCTGTAACCTAATGATAGCAAAGGGTTTGAGAATGCGAATTATTTCTTATAAGGTACTGACCTATAAAAAAGGCAGCCTGATACTACTAAATATCATGACTGCCTCGATTAGTGAAGGTTAAATTTCAGGACATGTTAATTCCTAATAAATTTAGTTACCGTCTCTACCTTATCAGCAAAAGTGGTTTTTATAAAATACAAACCTTTTGATAGATGCTCAATATTTACATTAGTTGATTCTGGATAAAGTAGCTGTTCATGTATTGAATGACCATTTATATTAAAAATTTCAATGCTCATTACATTAAGGGAACACGTATATAATATCAGTTCATTTCCACTAACAGGATTGGGTCTGATTATTATTTGATTTTCAGTAAAATTGCTTGTTATTCCGGTACAGTTATCAATTGTAACTTCAAATAACTCTGAGCTACCGTCACAATTAAAAGCGGTTTCTTCCATAACTAAAACATCACCAGTGCCTTCGCCCATCCATGAAATTGTAACTATATCAGTTCCTTGCCCATTGATAATTGTTCCGTTTGTAACTTCCCAAGTATATGTGCTTCCTTCATTTTCCGGTACGGAATATTCCTCATCACTCCAGTCACATACCATTAGCTCTCCTTCAATCTGACCTGGAATTTCCAATACTTTAATATAGTTTTGTCTGTATTCTGAATCGGTATTACCTCCTTGGGTTACTTCCAGTGTTACATCGTACTCTCCGGGAGAGTTATAAATAACTGTAGGATTTTCCTGTGTTGAAGAGGAGGGTGTTCCTCCTTCAAATGTCCAGTAATAAGAATCGACTGTGTAATAGGAATTATTCGTATAACTAACTGAAGTTCCGGTACAAGTTGATGTTTTGTCAGCTTCAAAATCAGCAACCAGAGCATACTCAATAAGCACCCGTAAATTCCAGTTTAAAGCAATAGAATACCAGTTTCCATTCCATCTATATATATTACCAAATCCATCTACCGAAGGGCCATCATCAGTTGCTGATACAGCTCCCCCAAGTTCAGTATGCCTCATGTCAACTTCATAACCAGCATAGAGAGGTTTGGTGATATCTATTTCCACCGGTGTGTCAAGAATTACTTCAGTCCAACTGTTTACGTTAAACTCGTTTATATCCTGAGTATATATTATTGACGCGTTAGGACCTTCCCATACTTTTGCTTTAAGATAGGGCAGTGGATTAACAACAATGAATTTTATTTTGGTAATTACCCAACCTTCGTAATTTGTAAGTGATAAGGGATTCCATTTTGCCATTACATCATATTTTTCGCCGGAAGTAAAAAATCCCCATGAATCAAAATTTTCAACATCATCATAATGCATCCATGAAGAATCTGGATTGGTAGCTCTTAACATGCTATTGTCATCTTCTGATTGATTATAAACAGTCAACATTACTTCATTTTCAGGGCCGTTTTGAGCATTTAGCATAAATGAAATTAACATCAGAAATAATAAATAAATCTTTTTTGGTGGTGTAAAGTTATAATTCATGATTAAAGGTTTAATGGTTTTGTACATTTAATTATCAAATGCAGCAAAAGTATATACATCAAACTAAATGTGAATCTTATCTTGTAATTTATTTATTCTCAATTAGTAAAAACAAACCAAATAAGTCTTATCCGACCAACTGAGACAAATTAAAATGAATTGAAATCTATAATCCTTTCCTAATTAATTAAAAATTTGTGAAATATATTTTATATTTTTGGGTAAAAACAACAAGTGGTGGATTTTTCATTTGAAACATTAATAAATACCATATTTTACGTTGGAGCTATCCAGGGTTTCATCCTTACTGTTGTCTTATTTAATATTAAGGCCAATAAAATATCAAGTCGGCTGCTAGGAATTCTTACTTCACTTTGGGCGACAATATTGTTATTATTTGCTTTTCAATCATATGGACTTAATTATCATTACCCTCATTTGTTAAATACATTCAGCCAATTGCTTTTTGCCTGGTTTCCCTTATTGTTTTTGTCAGTTAAATATCTAATAACCAGCCATACTAAGTTTGCGAAAATTGATTTGCTCCATTTTATCCCTATGGTACTTAGTATTTTGATAAATTTTGATTTTTATTTAAAAAGCGGAGCTGAAAAACTTGAGATGGTTAATAATCCGGAAGGATATTACTATGTTGCAAACACGATTAATGAGGAAATGTTATCCATACAGGGTATTGTTTATTCAATACTTACACTTATAATACTCAAGAATTATTCTGACAGGGTGGTTGATTTTCAGTCTAACATTGACAGATCTATCCTCAAAGGTTTGAAAATAGGTGTTATTTTAAGTCTTATTGCCTGGGTTATCGGTATAATAGGAACGATAATAGAAAGGGCCCATATTGCCATTGGTATAGATTTATTTTTGTTTGTATACCTGTTTTTTGTTGTAATAATTTATGTTATTAGTATTATCGCTATCAAGTCAAGTGAGGTTTTTAAGCTTAAAGAAAGCCTATTGACAGATTTGGTTAAAGACAGGAAGAAAAAGACCCCTTCGGGTTTAACATTTCAAAATATTGATAATGTTGTGAGAAAAGTTAGTGGAAATGAGTTGGGTATTCATGCGGAAGAATTTGAGGCTGAGTTAAGCAACAAGCTAATAACTTATATGGATAATGCTAAACCATATTTGAACCCTGATTTCAGTTTACAGGCTTTATCAGATGATCTGTTTGTAAGTAGGCATCAGTTATCTTCAACAATCAATACAAGGCAAAAGATGAATTTTTACGAGTTTGTGAATTTGTATCGTATAAATGAAGTGAAAGAATTAATGGGGAATAAAGCCAACAAAATCACAAAAAATTACGAACTGGCATTCGAGGCTGGTTTCAACTCCAAAGCAACCTTTTACAGGATCTTTAAAAAGTTTACCGGACAAACTCCATCAGATTACCGTGGTCAATTATAGGTAGAACAAAAGATAACTGAAAGCACATTGTCATTGTACTTGGTTGCTTACTATCATGAAATTTGGCTCAATCCATATCCCATAAATGCTGCATACTGGAAAAACTGGAGCCATTGTCCACCTGAAACCAGAGTTAATTGGTTCTTCGTCAATTTAGGTGAAGAATTACAGTAGTAAAAACTTCATAAAACAAGCTGAGAATATGCACATAAATATCTAATATACAGTAAATTATATTGGTATTTATCAGCAAGTATGGCAAATTATTAGCATCTTTAATGTACTAACAATCAAAGATATAACAACAATGCCAATACTCACTAATTACGTTAAAGATACGAATACCTTTTTATTCCATCTACGCTTCATTCTGGGGTTCTGTTGCAAAAACCAGTCTCACTGACCACCTAAAACCGAAATCGCTGACCACAATACACATATTGGGATGTAAGCATAAAGGTAGCACTATAAAACATTGTATTTTAGATCCTTAAAAATGTAAAAATGTCGGTATAGGGTGGTCAGCCAAAATCGGTTTTGGTTGTTTTAAAAACCGGAGAGGGGTGGTCAA